>JAHDDF010000005.1:9252-16348 GCA_020629475.1 Saprospiraceae bacterium | reverse complement strand
AGTCAGGAGACTGAGCCGATCATTTATTGAATGGCTTTTTTGAAATCGGGGTCGTTGAGGTAGAGCTTGAAGTCTACGTCGGTGAGGACGTAGGTTTTGTAGGATGCATCTAGTTCTATGCTTTGTTGTAAATATTGCAATGCTTTATCCTTTTCTTTTCGGAGGGCGTATACGCATGCTAAACCGTAGATGCAAGTGGAGTTCATGGGTTCCATTCTTAGGGCATTGAGGTAGGTCTCTTCCGCTTCATCCCATTTGCCGTGGTCGGAGAGGTATACCGCTAAATTGACGTAACCGTTTACGTAATTCGGATTGAGGGAAATCCCGAGTTTATATAGTTCTAATTCCTTGTCTTCCTGTCCGAGTTTTCCTTTGCAAACGGCGAGGTTGATTATGGTTCTAGGATCGTCCGGTCGCATTTCCATGTATTTTTCGAATGCTTCCTCGGCGCCTTTATAATCATCTTGTGCATATCGTATGCTTCCGAGTACACCCCAATAGGCGGGTTCATGCGGATTGTAAGCGATGCACTCTTTGACGAGTTGGGTAGCTTGGTCGGGATCGTCGTCCGTATAAAGTTTAGCGAGTTCTAGTTTTGCCCCGCCGTAATTGGGCCATATCCCGATGGCTTGCTTGAATAGGTGTTCCGCTTCTTGGGTTTTGCCTAACCGTACATAGCATCTGCCTACTAAGAATAAGGCGTATTCGTTTTCCATTAAGCCGGGATGTTGCTTGAAAAGCTCGATGCCGTGCTTGTATTTCTTTACTTGAAAAAGGTATTTGATGCGCTGGGTGATGTCTTGCATTTGTTTTTGTTTGTCGACTCAGTCAGGATTTGTCGACTCAGTCAGGAGACTGAGCCGATCTGTTGATGTCAGGTTGAAAAACCTGACTTGGGGGATAGAAAATTAAAAAATGCCATTGACGCGGTACATTTTCATGGTGCCCCGGTTTTTGATTTCGAATTCACCGCGGAAGGTACAATCGTAATCGGAATTTATCTTTTCGAATGTGGTTTGGGAAATATTTACGGTATCTAATTCGGCGGCACTTTCCATGCGGCTGGCGGTGTTTACCGCATCTCCCCAGATATCATAGGCGAATTTCTTTTTTCCGACTACACCGGCTACTACCGCGCCCGTATGAATCCCAATCCTGGTACGCCAATAATCTTTACCTTCTTCTTGTTTTAGTGCCTGACGTTTCATCATATATTCCATGATTTCCAAAGCGGCGGCAACCATGTTTGAAGGGGAGACACTTCCCTCCAATGGAACACCACCGGCGCACATATAGGAATCACCGATGGTTTTGATGGGCTGGATACCGTAACGTTCTATAATTTCATCGAATGCTTTGAAGCAGGTGTTCAGTTCGTTAATTAGTTCGTCCGCATCCATAGCGAGGGAAACACGGGTGAAGCCCGCAAAGTCCGTGAACATTACCGTTACGTTTTGGTAGGTTTTTGGGGTGGCGTATCCTTTTTCCTTGAGTTCAGCGGCAATAGGGGCGGGTAGGATATTCAACAATAAGTTCTCTGATTTTTCCTGCTCGGAAGCGATGAGATCCCTGTTTTTCTGAAGTTGTAAGCGTTGGTTTTCTATTTCGTCGTTTTGGCGGGATAGCTGCTTGTTTTTCCTCCTTGAAACCATGAGGAACCAAAAAACGGAGCCGATTATCAAAGCCGCCACGATTCCCCCGATTATGGCGATGCGGCGATTCAAATCCGATATTTTACGTTGTTGATCCAATACCAATGCCTGGGATTCTTGCTCTTTTTGGGAGGCTTCTAGTTCTTGCTGTTTAAGTCTTTCACTGTCTTGTGCCGCTTTTAATTCCAAGCGTTGCATTTCTTGGGCACGCTGGGCTTCCTCTAGTTCCCGTGCCCTTCGTTCGGTTTCTAGTTTTTGGGTGGCGAGCGCGAGTTGTTGCTGTTGAGCTTCGGATTCTAAATTCGCCGCTTTTAATTCCGCCTCACTCGCGAGAAGTTCCGCTTGACGCTTTTCATTTTCTAATCGTTCTTCTTCTCTTTCCCGTTCTCTTTTTTGGCGTTCCGCTTCATTTTCTAATTCTAATTGCTTCCGTTCCGCAAGTAAGCGATCCTGCTCCGCTTTTAATAATATTTCCTCGGATTCCCTTTCGGCTAATTCCAAGCGGAATTCTTTTTCGGAACGTTCTAGTTTTGTTTGTAATTCCAGTAATTTTTGCCGCTCCAAATTTTCGATTAAGCGGAAGTTCTGTTCAATTTCAAGGTGCTGTTTGTAAAAATCAAATGCACCTTCGAAGTTGAATAGTTTTTCCTCGATATCCGCTGCGGTTTTTAAGGATTTGCTTTTGAGTTTTTCGTCATTCGTATTTAAATAAACCTGTTGGTTGTATCCTTGGGCATTGTAGATATCTCCCGTTCTTAAATAGATTTCTGAAATGGTGTGATTGATGGCATTTTGTGCTTCGTTACTTTGCTTTATTTCCGCCGCTTTTATGAGCCATTCAAGTGCTTTATCATTGTTGTTTAAATTGTAATAAGATATCCCGATATTGGTATATAATATGGCACGGTTTAAAATATCTCTTTCACCACAAATTTCATTCGCTTTACTAAAGAAATCCAAGGCGGCCGAATAATCTCCCGTTTTGGTTTTTATGATTCCCGTATTATTATAAGCGGTAGCTTCAGCGGCTTCGTCTTTTATCCCAAGGGCGATTTTTGCGATGGTGGCATGCATGCGTTCCGCTTCGTAGTAATTTTCTTCCTCCTGCCAAGCATCCGCAATTTTCTGGCGATGGTACATCCCCGCCTTCGGTTGCTTTTTATCATTGCAATAATCCACCAATAATTGCCTGTAATAACGGGTAGAGTCCAAGGATTCATTTAATGCATGACATACGGCTAAACGCTCGGTAGCCTTGCTCCATTCTTCGCTGTTTTCTTTTTGGTTGTGGAATATTATTCTTCTGTAAATGAGGGACTTGTTGAAAATTTCTTGTACTTCGTAAAACTCCGCTAAAAATAGGTGAATGCTATTGATTTCCTCCGTGTTCCCTAAGGATTGATGTATATTAAGCGCTTGGAGTTTGTACTTTAGTTTTCCTTCGGTATCATTTTGTCTATCGGCAATTACAAGTAACTCATCCAAGCAGACCAAAGAGGTGCCTTCATCTTCTTCCGCCAAGGAAATAACCATTACCCTTTTAAGGATGAGTTTTGCCTTGTCCAAGGAGTCCTTTGCCATTAATTCCCTAGCACGATCCAAGGAAATGTCAGTGGCATCCGTTTCCGGTTGGGCTATAATTGCCAAAGGAAGAATGAAAAATAGAATCAATATGTGAATGCATTTTTTTGTCATTTCCTTATTCGATTCTATACGATAATCCGAAGGTGATTGTCCTTAATGATTGAGGGTTGTAAACTAGGTCGTCAATCGTTCCTGTTGCATCAATGCCCGCGTATTTTTTATTGAGGACATTCTTTATGGATATGTAACCTTGAAAGTTTTTGGAAACCCTATATCTGCCGAGGATGTCCATGGTGTAAAAACCATCATTGGTAAAGAATTCAGGGTTGTTATTATATTGCTGCGAATTGCTGATATTCGTCTTTACGAATCCACTGGAATAAATATGCGTGATATTCAAATAAGCGGTTCCTTTCCAAAAAGTCAAAGATTGATTTAATTGACCTAGAAAAGAAGGTTGCCCCCTCACTACATCCAATGTTCCTTTTCCTTGCGGAAGCGTCTCTTTCCCGATGTTGAAGTTTAAATTTAATTCATTGTTTAAGGTGAACAATGGAGCCCTTATAATATACTCCGAATTGGTTTGGATACCGTACAAGGTTGCTCTACTATCGGAGTCATTAAAATACCCGATAACGAACTCCAATACCCCGTCATCAATTTCATCCGTATCGTCAAAATTATAGGAGATGAAATTGGTGGTTAATGTGTAAAAGAAGGAGATATCCGTTCTGAATACTTCATCTTTTCTCCACCGGAGCCCAAAGTCGAATCCTTGGGTCCGCTCAGGAACTAAATCTTGGTTAAGAGTGGAAATATTAGCAAGATTTGAAGGGCTAAGGACATAGGTATTTGCTCTATAAAATGCGGGCGGCACCCGGAAAGCGGAACCGAAGGAAGCCCTTAGGTTGAGATTGTCATTTAAACTGTAGGAAAATGCTCCTTGTGGATTATGCGCCGAGCCATAAAACGGATGTCGATAATAGCGATAGCCCACCACGCCCCGTAATTTATTCCACTCGAATTCCGCTTGGGTAAATAGCCCCCAGTCACCAAAGGTGAAGGATTCCGGTGCAAGCGGTACATCCAATGGGGCTTTGTTTAAGGAAATACCTGTATTATCGAAAGGGTCGCTTAGAAAGTAAGCTTGTGCCCAACCCAATGCCGCGTTGACGTCCCCGCCTGCAGTAATGTTAAGGTTGGGCGTCGGGGTCCAGAAAAAGGTTTGCTCCAAACGGATATCATTACTTAAGGCATAGGAGTATCTCTCGCCCGTAAAATATACGCCTTCTAATGCTTGTCTTACGGAATCCCTAACGGCTTGGACTTGGATGATATCGGTCATTCTTGAAATCGCTCTATCCAGCCTTTCCTTGACGTAAGTATGGGAACTTAAGGGATCCACTTCATAGCGGATGTAGTTCAATTTTGAGGAAAATCCCCATTTTTTGAAATTCTTTTCAACACCCATGTTGACGTTTACCATGGTTTCCCCGAAGTAATTTTCAGGATCGGCATAGGAAATGGCGTAAGGATTTAAACCGATGGAACTGTGGTCTTGCCTGTAAAGAATCCTAGCGGAGAAATTAAATATCCGGTATTTCAACTGCGTGCCCAAAACCCTACTAAGATGAGGCAGAAAGGAAAAGTCAGGGGATGCCGCCGTGCCTGAATAATTGGGGTCATTGACGAACATGGTATCCGCATTTGTCCCGGGCATACCCGTTTGTGGAATATAGGTTATGGGATTGTAAAGGGTTTCTTCCTCATACACGATAGAGCGGTCGTTCATGATGGTATTACTACCGTAGACCATGTATTGTAAGACGTTCTTGTTCTTTCCGAGTTTTCCCCCGAAGAGGATGTCAAGACTACTGAAACCATTGGAACCTACGCTCAAATCCGCTTGAACGTAAACCGGACGTTCGGATTCCTTGGTAATGATATTGATCACGCCCAAGGAGGCATCCGCACCATACCTCACGGCTGAAGGACCGTAAAAGACCTCGATTCTTTCGGCTTGGCGGATAGGTAACTGTGCCCCGATGGGCATACCGCGAACGGCGGATGGTTTCACCGGGTTCCCGTTGAGTAGGATTTTCATATGGGAATTCCCAAGAAGCCCCCGGAGCATAAAAGTTTCCCCTTCCTGGGCGGAACCGGGTTGTGAAACACGGATTCCGGGAAGCCATTTCAGTACGTCCACAAGTGTAATGAATCCATTATCAAGGATTTCCTCCTTGGTAATGACGAAGGCGGTATAAGGCATTTGATCCCTGTCCCTGATAAAACGACCGCCTGAGATCATCTTGCGGTCATCCGAGATGGATGTTTGGCGGTTGATATCCTCTATGCCTAATTCCTTAAGTTCCAATTGAAGACTGTCCTGTGCCAGGATTGGGGCACAGAAAAACACGAAGAGCCAAATGCGGAATACGTCTCTCATGATTGAATTTCCATTGCGGGGATTTCCAATTTAGTGAATTTTTTTTCCCAATGACGGATTTTATCGATTATACCTATGGCTTCAATTTATTCAAGGGGAAAGGAAGCCTATTCCTTATGATTTGGTGATACTGTACTTCCTCCGCGCCAAAGCCTTTATAAAATCTAGCTACGCCGGGTACGGAAGAACCCTCGAAATCCAGGACGCAATTCCGCATGGCATATTCCCGAATAATATTGTCCAATAAAAAATACTGTGCCCTTGATTCTTTTCCTTCGGGTGTTATCGTAGATAAAAGATGAATAATTCTAAAGTTTGATATTAAATAAAAATTAGCCGCTACTATTTTTCCGGACTCATTTTTACAAGCGCTAATGAAGCCTCTTTTCTCAGGGATTAAATACCGCATTAAATTTTGATACTTCAATAAAATATCTTTTGTGTATCCTATTTTTTTTGCGGTATGGATGGAGAATAGTTCAAGGAATTGTTTTTCCGTAATATCACAAGGGATTAGTTTGCTTTTTATTCCCTTTTTGATGTTCCTTTTATGTGCTTTATGAAAACCTTTTTCGATTTCTGAATATTCCCTTTTTAAGGATAGAATAAGGTTGGTTTTAGTTGTAATTGAAAATCCTTCTTTTTCTATGTTCTCTACGTCGTTGTTTTCGTTTAAATTGACGTTGATGTATTTAAAATGATCAGGGATTTTCTTAATGAATTCAAGGATGATGGTGCTTGGGTGAAATCCAATCACGAAAACGCCGAGTTGTTGGGTGCTTAATGGTTGGTATAATTGTTTGAATCCAAATAGTTTAGCGTTCCAAGGGAGCGGCATTAAAGCTTGGTAGTCTCCAAGGACCAATCCATCCCAATTTGGGGCGGAAATATCGAGGTAATCGGACATGCCGTAAGGGATGGAACATTCAGCCATGAGCCTGTCCCATTTCTTGATATCAATATCCTTTCTTTTTATATATCGAATATCCAATTAACCAAGTTTACTATCAAAATAATACCTAACGGATTTTCCTAAGCTAATGGTGCTTTCCAGTATGTTTTCTATTTGATTTACTAATTGAGGTATGTTAAATAAAATTTCACGGATATCATGGCTTAGATAGGTAAGTCTTCTTGTGGTTTGCGCATTTTCCTCTAAGGCTAAATAATCATCTAAAAGAGAATCGTCCTCCTTGGATTTTTTAAAAGGATTCCTGAGGAAACGATATCGTAAATCCTTATTTCCGAAAACATATTCTCCCTTAATGATACTGTCGGCATGAAGGATCATATAAATGTTCGCCTCATTTAATACGGTATCTAAAAATGCCCGGTTGGTTCCTTGGATTAAAAAGTTACGATCGAATATGGAATTGCCCATTTTGTAATCCTCTAAACCAAAAAACTTGGAAGC
>JAHDDF010000005.1:1317-9152 GCA_020629475.1 Saprospiraceae bacterium | reverse complement strand
CAGGAAATTTAATTAGCTTCGAATATAAAACGAGACAAAATGAAAAAAGGGATTTCCGCCATCGCATTTATTTTTTTGTTGTTCACGGCTTGCAACAATACGCAACCGGAACCTACGCCTGATACGCCGGCGCCACCTACTGAGGAAACGGTGAAAAACCATTCCGATTGGAATTCTTTTTGGGCTGATTTTCAAAAAGCCGTTAAGGATGATAATGAGTCTGCCGCAAAGAGTATGACCAAAATCGGGGACATGATTTCGGAAAAGGATTGGAATGAAAATTATTCCTTCTATTTCCCCGAAATGAAAGATCATATTCTCGCTACGGGCCCCGAAGGCGTGGAGCCTGAAGACGGAGGTGAGCAATTCAAGGAACTTCGTACCCTTTGGAAATCCGAATCCGGTGAAGATGATGAAGGGAACGTGTATGAATCCGCCCTTGGGCTTTATTTTGACAAGGTGGACGGAAATTGGAAGCTCGTCATGTTTTTCGCCGCCGGTTAATTTGCCCCCTTTTACTACGCACTATAAAATATCTAGCCAAATGAATCTTTCCTCAAAACTACCAAGGGTAGGGACTACCATTTTTACCGTTATGTCCCAACTCGCCAATGAGGTGGGAGCGGTGAACCTATCGCAAGGTTTTCCTGATTTTGATTGTGATCCCGTCCTGAAGGATTTGGTTACGAAGTATATGGGTGAAGCGAAAAATCAATATTCGCCTATGCCCGGTTTGCCTGCTTTGCGGGAGGCTATTGCCACAAAAATCAAGAAAACCCGCGGTGCCTTAGTCCATCCGGATGATATTACGGTTACGGCAGGAGGAACCCAGGCATTATACTGTGCTATTTCCTCCGTGGTGAGAGCGGGTGATGAGGTAATCCTCATTGAGCCGGCATATGATTCTTACAAACCTGTTGTGGAATTACATGGTGGAAACGTAAGAACGTATGAATTATCGGCACCGGATTTCCAAGTGGATTGGAATTCATTTTCCCGCTTGATTACGCATAAGACCCGCTTGATTATCATCAATAATCCCCACAACCCCCTAGGGAAAACCCTAAGCCGGGATGATTTGGAGGCATTGAATAAATTGGTATCAGGAACGGATATCATGATCCTAAGTGATGAGGTATACGAGCACATCGTTTTTGATGGAAAGGAACACCATTCCGTACTATCCCACCCTGAACTGAAGGAGCGTAGCTTTGCCGTGTTCTCCTTCGGGAAAACCTTCCATATTACGGGATGGAAAATGGGATACTGCGTAGCTCCTGAACCCATGACCCGGGAATTTAGGAAGGTTCACCAGTTTAATGTATTTGCCGTTAATACACCGGCTCAGTTTGCCTTGGCGGAATATCTGAAAACGGAATCCAATTACTTGGGCTTACCCGAGTTTTTCCAAGCCAAAAGGGATTATTTGCAAGAAGGTTTACAAGGAACTAGATTGAAGCCTATTTCTTCGGAAGGGTCTTATTTTCAACTGTACGATTATTCTGCCATCGCCGATGAAGCGGATACGGAATTCGCGAAGCGGATGACTCGGGAGTATGGGGTTGCCGCTATTCCGGTATCCGTTTTCTATTCATCCGGAAAAGATGAAAAAGTAATACGACTTTGCTTCGCTAAGAAGGAGGAGACTTTGGGGAAAGCCATCAAACTTTTAAAGGAAATGTAATATTTGATACATGTAAGACAAGAATTCTGACGCCTGATGTATTAGCTTTGTTATTCATGAAATTCTTGTTTGATATATGAAAGGTTTATTTACGCTTTTGATGCTTTCTTTTTGTGGATTAGCTTTTTCCCAAAATACCGTCGGATTGATTTCCTATACGCCTGAATCATCGGAGGACGGGTATAATTTGGTTTTCCCGCATGGGCAAGGAAACGTGTACCTATTGGATAATTGCGGGGAGTTGGTCAATGTTTGGGAAGATGATACTTACAAGCCGGGAAATGATGTATTACTTGCACCATCCGGTTTGCTGTATGTTTTAAAGGGATTGAATAATCTTTCCAATTTGGAATTACATGCCGGTGGTGGCGGGGAAAAATTCGAGGTAAGGGATTGGGATAATAACTTGGTTTTTACTTACACCTATAATGATTCAGAAAAAAGGCTTCACCATGATATGGCGCTATTGCCCAATGGTAACGCCCTTTTGATTGCTTGGGAAAGAGTAGATTCCGTTACTGCCGTAGCCATGGGTAGAGATCCTGAACTTATTGGTGAAGGAGAGTTGTGGCCGGAACATATCATTGAGGTAAATCCTTTTGTTACTGACACGGATACCATTGTTTGGGAATGGCACGCTTGGGATCATTTGGTTCAGGATTTTGATCCTTCCAAGCCTAATTTTGGTGTGATCTCCGAAAACCCCAATCGGATTAACGTGAATTATTTGGGGAGCAGTGGCGGAATGGCGGATTGGATGCATGCCAACACCTTGGACTACCATCCGGGCTTGGATCAAATCATGATGAGCGTTCCTACCTTCAGTGAAATATGGGTTATTGATCATTCCACGACTACGGCGGAAGCGGCAGGCTCCACCGGTGGTAATTCCGGTAAAGGAGGTGACCTTCTATACCGTTGGGGAAACCCGGAAGCTTATGATGCGGGTACTGAGGAGGATAGAACCTTGTTTTACCAACATGATTCCCATTGGTTGGATTTAGGGCTTGAACCGGGCGATCCCAATTACGGCAAAATCGGTGTTTTCAATAATAGGGTAAACGTTGATTTTTCGACCGTAAATATTTTTACGCCGGAATATGATGAAGTTTCCGGTGAATATCCTTTGACCAATGGGACTTTTGGCCCTGTAGACTTTGATTTTACCTTTGTGACCCAACCCAATCCGTCGGATTTGTATTCGAATATATTATCCGGGATGCAGCAATTGAAAAATGGGAATATTCTTGTTACGATAGGCAGGGCAGGTAGAGCCATAGAGGTTACGCCCGCCGGTGAAATCGTTTGGGATTACGTGGTACCGATATATACCGGAGGTCCTGTACAACAAGGCTTCGAAATTCCTTATTCCGGGAACTTAACGTGGAAAATGGAACGTTATGCCACGGATTTTCCGGGTTTTGACGGTAAGGATTTGACACCGGATGGTTTTATTGAATTACAACCGGATGAAATCTTTTGTAACCTCATCTTATCAGATGATGAACCTTTTAGCTTAAAGACTACCCGTGTTTTCCCGAATCCTGCTCAGGATGTTCTTCATGTGGAGAACGGTAAAGGAGAATATCAAATAGTGGATGTAATGGGACACACCATCCAAAGGGGGATCATTATTGATTCCGATTTGATGGATATTAAAATAGGAAACCTAGTCCCCGGAATTTATTTCATCCAAACGGAGGGGGGAATAACGGAACGCTTCGTAAAAGAGTAAGGATTTTACTTCCCTACAATCTCCTTCGCGGATTCAAATCGCATGAATACCTCCAATTGCTTTTCTTGGGGGTGTTCATCCAATGGGGCACCGTTTTTAAATAGGAATTTCCTTCGGACGGTTTCGGATTTATCGATGTCGAAATATTCGTCATCATTATTTTCCTCCGCCATTGCCTTATCGTAAAATACGGGACGGTTGTATTTCAGGAGCGTCTCTCGTGCCGCAATCATTTCACCATTTTCCAGATAGAAAATATCGGAAGTTTGACCCATTTCCGCGAAGATTCTTGCCTCGATTTTTTTTACGGAGCCATTTTCACGGTATGATACGAACTCGGCTCCTTGGGTGCTTAAATCCAAACGCTCAATGGTGTCCCGCGTCATATTCTTCGCGTTCATGTCAATATTGGACATTAAGGATTCTATCCTACGAATTTCTTCCTTGATCGCTTTCTCCTTCTCTTGTTCTTCGGAAGACCCCATTCCTGCGCAACCAAGAAAAATTAGGGGTAAAAGCAGCAAGTAGAATATTCTTTTCATGACAAGTGGATTGTTTTTCAAATCCGAATCTAATACTTATTGGTGAATGATTGGAGGTAATCTTATCTTGTGGTTTTCCCTGATCATGGAATTTGCCAATTTAATATGTCCATTAAAGATTTTTTCCTATTCATTTTTGCCGGTATCGTAGGTTGTACCCCCGCCTCAAAGCGCTTGGGGCAAACGGACAATCCTGAATTTCCCGAATTGGCGGAGCAAGAGATAATCCTCAAAGGGAAAATCGCAAAAAAGCAATTTATCAATAAGGGGGGCAGAAAGGTTGACGGTGTATTCGATTTATTCTTTGATACGGGCGCAAAAAGGTATTTCATTAAAACTTTCAAGGCTTCCGGTGGCTTAACCAAGGAAGAATTAAAGCCCTTTTACGGGAAAAAGGTACAAGCGCGTTTAATACTCACCGAGGGAAGTTGGGATACGGATCCTGCCGTTGATTTTCCGGTGCAAAGTAGGGGAGGGGAATACGTAATCATCAAGGAAATTTTGGATTAATATGTCTTACTTGGTCGGGGCATCAAAGATGGAAATGACCGCGTTCGCGGAAGGAACCGCTATGTTGGGCTACGGTAGACCGCAACATCAAATCAAGGGAATTGAAACGCCCATCCATGCCCGTGCCGTGGTTATAGAATCCCAAGGACGTAAGGTGGTTTTGGTGAATTGTGAAATCGGTTTCCCGACTATCTACTTGAAGTACGGCGTCATTTGGAAATTGAAGGAATTAAACCCGGGGCATGGGTTCAAGGATGAGGATATCATGCTCAGTGCCCAGCATACCCATAGTGCCGGAGGTGGAATTTGCCAACATTGGTTTTATAATGTCCCAACGCCGGGTTTCAAAAAGGAAACCTGGGAAACTTACCGAACCGCTATCGCGAAAGCTATTCTTGAGGCAGATAAAAAGAAACGTCCGGCAAGTATAAAATACGGTACCGGTGATTTTAATGAAAAGGAAGAGGTTGCCTTCAATCGTTCCTTGGAACCCTACAACGCCAATCCCGAAATCAAGAAAAAGCTGAAAAAAGATGAGTGGCATCTTGCCGTGGATCGGACCATGAAGCTACTTCGTTTCGAGGATGAGGAGGGGAAGGTTATTGCGGAGTGGAATTTCTTTGGGACGCACTGTACTAGCATCTCCAATGACAAGTATAAGATTTGCTACGATAATAAAGGTTATGCCGCGGAATACGCGGAAAAACATCTAAGGGAAAAGCAGGCGGATCCGGATGCCGTTTGTGTTTTTGCACAAGAAGCTACGGGTGACGTAACCCCGAATTATATATGGGATAGAAGGCGTCAGTGGACGCGCGGAAAATTCAAGGATGATTACGAAAGCGCCAAGTATGTAGGGGACCTTCAATATGCCAAGGCTTCTTCGATTTCGGATGGATTGGATAAATCTGATCTTGTATCCGGAAATGTAAGAGCCATACAATCCTATGTGGACTTTGACCAAATTATATGTGATAGGGATTTGGTACCCAAGGACGCTTATGGAAGAACTTCCCAGGCTTGTCTGGGAATTAGATTTCTGGAAGGGACCAAGGAAGGACCGGGTTTGCCCAAGGCTATCGGGAACGTAGCGCGGATGATGTTGGATATCCACCGGCAAAACGAAATGCAAATCGCCTTGAAGCGTGGCGGGAAATTCGCGGATTATGTTTTTCATAAATACCGTTCCCAATATCCCAAGCATATCGGTGTGGAAGCCGGCAAGGGGAAAATTATCTGGAACGAGGATTTGACCAAATTCCCGATTCCCGGATTTATCGAAAAATCCTTGGACTATATCCGTGATGCGGCGAAGCAAAAAATGGCGAGGTTCAAACCTTGGATTCTTACCCGATTGCCATTGCAAATAATAATTATAGGTGAAATAGCTATCGTAGCAATGCCCACGGAAATTACTACGGTTGCCGGAAGGCGCCTAAGGAAATTTATGAAGGATTGCTTGGAAGAACAGGGCGTAAAGGAGGTGATTCTAGCACCTTATTCCAATGGTTACGCGGGCTATGTTACAACACCGGAAGAATATCAATTGCAACATTATGAAGGCGGGCATACCCTTTTCGGGAAATGGACCTTGCCTGCCATGATGACCGAGTTCCGGAAATTGGCGGACGCCTTGGAATCAAGGGAAGGGGAAAGCATTGGTTCCCCGCTGATATTCACCGAGGATATGCTTTGGGTGGTAGAGAAATAAAATTTCTCAAGAACTAAAAATGACGGCAGGCTTTTCCCCGATTTCTAACACCGGCGGAGCGTACTTCTTCATGTACGCGAATCCGGCAAGCAATACAAAAGCCAGAAGTGTTATAACCTCCAGCTTTCTTAATAACGTTTTCTCTTTTCTAGACTTAGTGTGTGCCTCCGGTGCGGGTCTTTCTTGATTCATGGTTTTGGGTTTTGTTTAGATGGTACGGCTATGGTATTTCAAGTCATATGCCGAAAAATCTTAATGCGGCGTTAATTTCCGGGGGCGGTGTATCAACGTTTTGTATTCCGGATTTCGTATAGGGGCATAAAAAAATCCCGTTGCCCAAGTGGACAACGGGATTTTTTTATCGCAATGGACTAGAATTACTTCTGGTCAACTGCTTTTACTTCTTTAACCAACTTTACTTCGGAAGTAGAAGCTTTCTTGGTGCAGGAAGTCTTCTTGGAAGTGCAAGAAGCTTTCTTGGAAGTGCATGCTTTCTTGGAAGCGGAGCAAGCTTTCTTTGCAGGAGCTGCACCATCAACTGCTTTTACTGCTTTTGCGGCACCATCCTTAGGGGATACGTTTACGAAAGACTGAGACTTAGCATCATACTGAACCTCTTTCATGTAAACTTTTCCGCTAGTGGAACAAACGTTCTTCTGGTAGTAAGTAGTTTTACCGGAAGAAGCACAAGTTTTTGCTTGGATGGACTCATCCATGGAAGCCAACTTAGCAGCAGCTTTAGTTGGGCAAGCAGGCATTTCGGCGCTAACGGTAGTAGCGGAAGCTTTCGCCTTGGTACAAGTAGTCTTAGACTTAGTACAAGTGGTTTTGGATTTGGTGCACTGTGCAGTTGCAGCGGATACACCCACGAACGCCACAAGGGCGAAAAGCATAAAGAACTTTTTCATGATCGACTAGGATTTAAAGATTTCTTTCAGTTCACAACGATAGTCAAAATGAAATTTTTGACTGACCGTTCAAATTTAATATATAATATGATTGCCTACAATTCCGGAAGGCAATCCGTTTGATTTTTTAACAACTCATTAAGGCGTTTGTTCCAAAAAAGTCCGCGCCACGAGGTTTTTGTATGAAAAAATGACTTCGGTATCATTTCAATTCGGCAATAACGGTCTTGTTCCCTTTTACGTTTTCCTCCAAGTTTACCTTGATTTCGGTTCCTAAGGGCAAGAATAAATCCACCCTTGAACCCAGTTTTATGAAACCCATTTCGCTTCCTTGCTTTACTTGATCGCCTACCTTTAGATAATTGACAATCCTACGTGCCATAGCGCCGGCAATCTGACGAAGAAGGACTTCTTGCTTCCCGTTTCCAAGAACGACAGTGGTTCGTTCATTATCCGTAGAGGATTTAGGGTGCCAAGCCACCAAGTATTTTCCCTTGTGGTACTTGAAGTAATTTACGGTAGCGTCAAAAGGATTACGGTTCACGTGCACGTTCAAGGGGCTCATGAAAATGGAGACCTGGATTCTTTTGTCGTTGAAGTACTCGGTTTCCGTTGTTTCCTCGATAACGACTACTCTACCGTCGGCGGGAGCGTACACCAAATTTTCCCCGAATTCAGGGATGTCCCGCTTGGGATTCCTGAAAAATTGAAGGGTTAACACAATCAATACGAAAGTAAGCGTACC
>JAHDDF010000005.1:0-1217 GCA_020629475.1 Saprospiraceae bacterium | reverse complement strand
TGATTGTAAAAATTCCCGATCGGATTTTTTCAACTTCTTAACAACGCAATCGTAAGAATGGTCGATGAGGGAGATTAAAAAATCATTATTTAAACTTCCCTCAAACGAGACCGTATTCCAGTGCTTCTTGCTCATGTGCCATCCCGCCCTGATTTCATCGTGTTCCTCCCTGAGTTCGATGGCGTATTCCGGGTCACATTTTAAGTTTACCTCGAAATGTTCCTTTTCCAATCCGGTAACGGCGAACATCTTTCCCATCACCTTGAAAACAAGGGTTACCTCGTCAAAAGGAAAGGTTTCTTCCGTTCCTTTTTTAGATAGGCAATACTCCCTTAATTCCTCGATATTCATGGTGCTTGGAATTTTGCCCGCAAGATAGCTATTTTTACCGCCGTAAATGTCCGTTATTGGGCTTTGAATTATTTTGAAATAAAGACGTAAGACGAAAGAATTGAGATGAAAGACTTTTGTGCTTTCATTTCTTACATCAATCTTCTTCGGCTTAACGAAGCGAACAACCATGGTTGAATTTTTCTCCTCTCCCGAAGTTTGGATGAGTTTGGTTACTCTTACCTTCCTTGAGATTGTCCTAGGGGTGGACAACATCATCTTTATATCCCTTGCCGCCGGAAAGCTGCCGGAGGACCAGCAAAAGAAGGCTACGAATATCGGTCTTGCTTTAGCCATGATATTGCGTATCGTCCTTTTGTTTGGTGTAAACATCCTCATCGCTATGGGAAAGCCGTGGTTCTACTTGGATATTTTCGGGAAACACGCGGGCTTTTCCGGGCAAAGTATCATATTGATATTAGGAGGGATATTCCTGCTCTATAAAGCGGTTACGGAAATACACCATAAACTGGAAGGCCCCGGTCATGATGAAGAGGAAGGGAAATCCAAGAAAGGTGCTTCCTTGGGAAGCGTTATTCTTCAAATTACCATTATCAATATCGTTTTCTCCATTGATTCCATCCTTACCGCAGTAGGTATGACCACGGGTATTCAAGGGGCCTTTAACGAATCTTTCTCCTTCGCCTTGGTCGTGATGATTATCGCGGTGGTCCTTTCCGTAGGAATCATGATGGCTTTCGCGGTTCCTGTAGGACGTTTCGTAAACAAACACCCGACGGTTCAAATGTTGGGTATGTCCTTCTTGATCCTAATCGGATTCCTACTTATCGCGGAAGGCGCGCATATGGCACACCTTATCGATGGTG
>JAHDDF010000257.1 GCA_020629475.1 Saprospiraceae bacterium | reverse complement strand
AACGTGAAAATGGGGGAGCATTTGGTAAAATAATTTCAGCCTTTCGGGCTTCATTTTCCATCCTAATTTATGACTAAGGTAATTTCATCCCCGTTGGGGGTATTTCCTTTTTTAGTATTCAAGGCAACGTTATACCATTCTTTGACTTTTGGTTTTTTGAGTAAATGTAGGAACGTGAAGATGGGAGGAGCATCTGGTTGTAGAATAAGAAAAGGTCAGAATGACCGAAGTTTCCCCATAGCGGAGGGTTTTAACCCTTCGCGAAAAACCCAAAAACAAAAAAGCCCGAGCAAAACGCTCAGGCTTTAAAAGTTAGTGGAGCCGGGGGGAGTCGAACCCCCGTCCGGACAAAGCACCGGAAGGCTTTCTACACGCTTAGGGATATCTTGGTTTGTCGGGAACAAGCTTGGCGGTACCCCAAACCGACCTGTTCCGTATTCCCTTAATTTCGCGTTGCGGTCAGGAATCCCGCTCAGCTAGCCCGATGAAGTGTGAGATGCGCATCCCCCGTATCGCACGTCAGAGGGAAGGCACCGGGGCGTATCCCTACCTGGTAGGTGATTTCCCCTAGCTATCCTAATCTTGGATTAGGCAGCCATAGCAAACTGAGAGTTGCCATTTCAATTGTTGTGATACTTATTTGTTGACGGAGTAAAACATCATGCTCCGGCGTGCTTACCGACAAGTATTCTTTCCCGTCGATTCCAAGTACGGCCCCGTTGTTTTGATTTTTAGATTCTTAGATTTCTAGATGGTTAGATTTTGGTATTTAAGTAGAACATCAGAAATTCCCTAAAAGTCTAAAAAACCACCGCTCTTTCGCGGCAGCCTGCAAATGTAAAACGCTTTCGGGAAGAATTCAGTTCCCGAAGGAAATAATGAAACCTGAACTTCATACTTTTAGTTCCCTCGTGCGCGTTTCAATGGAAATTTGCATCTTTCGGATTGTTCTAACCCTTCAAATGCTAAAAGTTTTGAATCCATGATGAGAACCATCGCGTTATTTTGCTTCACATTGGTGAGTCTTTCCCTATTCGGGCAACAAGAGATTTTGGATTACCGGCGGTTTCAAACCCCGGTGAAGAACCAAGTCAACCGTGGTACATGCACCGCATTTGCCGTTGCCGCCGCTTTAGAGACGCTTCCCGGCGTTCCGGCTGATATTTCGGAGCAATACCTATACGGCGCCCTTAAGCACTCCCAACCGGGAAAAAAATACCAGGAAGGGGATAGGCTTTTGAACTATACCGGCTCCTTGCAGCAATACGGTTTTATCCATGAGGAATTCTTGCCCTATAATCCCGATGCTTTGGACTGGGAGGCTTCGGATTCCGAATTCGTGCGCGTAATTCAAGGGGCGCAAATCGGGAAAGTTGGTATGTTCTTAATGAAATATTACGCTAAGTATTTTGTCCAGCCAGCAAAGGGGATGAGGTATTATCCGAAGGATGCGGCATCCAATCCTGAAATAATTAAGAAATTATTGAATGAAGGAAATTTAGCCATTCCGGTAACCTATAATTTAGTGCATATCCCTACTTGGGAAAAAGAATGCGGGACATTTAAAAAACCTTGGGAGCCATCTGATTTATTATTCATTAAAGCAGGGGAACGAATTTATAATTATAGCGTCGCTAAGTTCTTTTATAAAGGAGATTTACCCAAGGCAATTAAAGAAGGGAAATTCGGTATTCAATTGAGGGATTTGAATATGGATAATTACGGTGGTCATGCCGTAACGATTGTAGGATATAACAACAAAGGATTTATCTTCAAAAATTCTTGGGGAAAAGATTGGGGGGATTCCGGTTATGGTTTTATTTCCTTTGATCTTCATGAATTATTGGTGGAGGAAGCCGTAGTTTTCGATGAGGTTTCCTTCGCGCCTCCTTCCTCGGAGAAAAAGCAAAAACTTATTCGTGATGTTCGTTTAAAAACTACGCGAATGGGGAAAAATATGAAGGGATTGCACATCTCTTTATTTACCAATGATTACTTCGCGGATCAGAATTATACCAAGGTTACATATAACGTTTATAGCAACGGGAAATTATTGGATCAAAAGGTAATTACGCCTCCTCAATACGGGAATTATGATTGCCGGTATGGCGTAACTATTTTCGATGATAAAGTTCTTGTCCCTTGGGATATTTTGACAGGGGATAATTTCTTGACCGTAGATGCCCTAGTTGAAGGCGAAGGCCCTCTCAATTCCTTGATTTACAGGTTTGAACCCGTTTATTGGAAAACTGCGGAAATCAAAAGCGCAAATTGATCAGGGAATTAATAATGAACAATGAAGAATGAAGAATGAAGAATGAAACCATTCATTCTTCATTCTTTTTCTAGAAAAGAAAACGAACTTAAAAAAAGGTTCATATGATCCTTTGGAAGTCTATTTCTTGGCTTATTCTAATAAATTAAAAATGAAGAATGAATCCAATCATTCTTCATTTTTAATTATCCATTCTTCATTAAAGAGAGCCTTACTCTTTATTGACAATCATTCGGACGGCTTTTACCCTTGAACCGGTTTGAATCATTAAAGTATACATACCGGATTGAGGTAATTCCTTATCCATTATAAAGTGGTTCATCCCTTGGTAAACCTGTTCTTCCCAATCTAAAAGAATAGAACCGTTCAAGGAGATTAATTTACAAGAAACCACGCGATCCTCTTGTGAATATAACTTGATGATTTTATTCTGCCCGAACAAGGAGGGATTAGGGAATACGATGAAATCCAAATCATTGGAAACTTCATTTTCGTCAGTAATTTCAACGATTTCAATTCCGGTATATTCATAAGCACCATCATAATCCACTTGACGCAAACGATAGTAATTTAATCCACCAACAGGGAAGTCATGAATTACTTGATACGTTTGAACTTCCGAAGTCGTTCCTGCTCCTTCGATAAATTCCAGAACCTCCCATCTATCACCATCAACTGACCATTCAACGTCAAAGCCCGCATTATTTAACTCAGTAGCGGTTTGCCACTCCAACATTACTTTTTGGTCCCCGATTTGACGGGCTTCAAAGTAAATTAATTCAACAGGAATATATCCGCAAGAGGTCGCATTAAATGAAGGGAGATTCGTGGTGTTAATGACGCATCCGTCCTCATCCCTTACTTTAATTTGACCGGAAGCCGCCACACCATCGTCATCGTAATCCGGGTCGGTTAGTGTTACGATAATCGTACCCGCGTTATCATCCGATTTGATATTCGTATCACCGGCAAGTTCCAAGGTGTAAGTAGGTGTTCCTACCACGCGCACCTCAAAGTCCACCGTGAAATCGGGTTGGCATACACCATTTTGTACGGTCACACCCGCAGGGGCCACACCCGGAAAATTAACGGTTGTGGCGGCGGCGGCATCAGTAGGTGAACAGCTAGGGATTAAACCGAATGAACAGCGGTAGTAAGGAACCACCACCAAACAAGTGACACCCGCTCCGAAAGGATCCATACCGGAAGCATTGGATATGATAGAGGATGCTTGTGCTTCCGTTAAATCAAAAAGATAATCCGGATCGGAGTAAGTAACATCCTGTCCGGCATAGTTACAAGTAAATGCTGCATATCTTACCGTTGCATCTCCCGGACAAGCACCGATATCGCCTGCGGCAACGGAGCCGGTTGGCAAGGCATCAATGGCATCCTCGGTAGCGTAGCAAGCGGTCATTCCGTCCGCAGGACCGGGCGTTCCGCCCGAAAGGGTAGTACATGGCACGTATCCGCAATCGGTGGCGTTAAATGAGGGTAAGGTCGTGGTATTGATTACACAGCCGTTAGCATCTAAAACTTGAACGGCCCCGGTTGCGGCGTTCCCGTCGTCGTCATAATCAGGATCGGTAAGAGTAACCACTACGTTTCCTGCACCATCATCAGAAGAAACAGTGGCATCACCGTTTGTATTAACGGTGTAAGAGGCCGTTCCGGAAATGGTTAATGCGAAATCCGCAGTGAAATCAGCTTGACAGGTACCTGCTCCTACATTGACGGAGCCTTGGGGTACACCTGGGAAGAATATTTGGGTAACGGAGAAAGGATCCGCCGGTAAATCACCTCCACAAGCAGCATCGGGAATGAAATTATCGCACAATACTACGGGTACGAATTCAAGGCAAGCCTCACCTGACGTATTAGGGATATTACTCCAACCGTCAGCCGCACCTGCGCTAATGGAAGAAACATCCGCTACCAATGATAACCAAGAGCCGTTGGTAACGGTAGGCGTTCCCGCATAAGTTCCGCATGGATATACGGCGTAAAATATCAACGGGCTTCCCGGACAATTGGGAAGAGGCTCGAAAATAGGCTCTGTCCCTGCTCCGGCAACCGCTCCGGCAGTACCATAACAAGCGGTAGCACCATCATCCCCGGCAGTACCGGGAATCATTACGTTCGGGCATTGTCCTACAGCGGCAAAACCAAGGGAAAGGAAAATCGCTAATGCGAATAGGTTTTTTAGTCTTCTTGGGACTTCCTCGTTAAAAAATGAAGTTAGTGTAGGCGTTTTTCTCATGGTAAAAATTATTTGCAAAAAACGGGAGGAATGAAAAAAAAGTGCATGGTTGATTGTACCATGTCACGAATCTATTCCACAGATTGCAAATACTATGCCCGGAAAAGGCCTCTATATATTGAAGTGGGTATAAGTTGTTGTTTTTGTTTGGTTTACGATTGTGAATTTTTGTAAGATAAGTTTATCCTAGCTCAATTTCGATAATGAAATCCCCACTTTTGTCGAAGCTTTTGACCAAGGCGAAATAGTCTTTTCCTTCCGGGTTTTCAATAATGATTTCCTCGTTGGTTTTGTTGTTATTACTCTTCGCCAAAAATTGGTTGTTCAGGGTATCCGGTATTCGGTTGACGTCAAGGAATAAATCAAAATCATGTTCCTGTTCAACCGGTCCGGAGGGTGGATTGGTTACCTTGATTTTTATTCTTTTCGTAGAGAATCGTATGATTTTGAAATCATTTTCCTCAAGGAGGAAATCACCCATTTTTCCCTTGAGTTTGAGGTTCCTGAGCCGTTGAAGGATGGGATCGCCTGAACCAGCGAATGTCTTGGCTTTGGCCACCGCTTTTTTGGCGTTTATCATGCCGTGTCCGTAGTGGTCGTTCCTGCCGTTTTGATACGGTCGATTCCCGATTTTTTCCGCGGTGGATTCCAAAATTTCCTTGACCTGCTTGGAGGTTAGGGTAGGGTTGGCGCTCAGCACCAACGCCGCAACACCTGCTGCCACCGGTGCGGCACTTGAGGTTCCACCGAATTCGCGGTATAGGGTGGAATCTAAATTAGGGATAGGGATAATGAAGCTATCCGGTTGGGCGGCGCGAACTCGCGGGGCAAGGATTAGAATACCTCCACCACCACCGCCAGGGGCTGTAATGGAAACTTCCGGTCCCCTGTTGGAGGAGTCGTGTAATTTTCCTTCACTGGTAACCGCGCCGCAGGCAATACAATCCGGATGTGCCGCTAGGGGATCAATCCGGCTTTGTCCGGCATTACCCGTAGCGAAAATGATAACACAGCCTTTCCCGTTCCTACCGTTTCGGGCTACATCCGTGATGATTTCTTTTTGATAAGTAGGAATTGCTGTTTTATTGATACCCAATCCCCAAGAGCAGGAGATAACATCCGCGCCGTTATCCTTGCAATGGAGGAACATTTTCTCAATATCGAAGTCGGAAACGAATTTGAACCTAACAGGTAAGAAACGTGCATTAGGTGCTACACCGATAACCCCATTGTTTGTACCCGAGCCTAAAGCAATTCCCGCACAGGGTGTTCCGTGCGTGTCTTTGCTGAGATCAAGATCCAAATCCCCGAAGGTTTTGGTTTCGACATCGTAAGGGTGAATAATTTTTCCGGGTTCGGCGAATTCGGGGTGCCCGAGATCAAAACCGTCGTCTAGGACAGCGATAACGATATTTTTTGAACCTCGATTCCCCAGTTCCTCCCACGCCTCCTTTACCCTTGCGTCGGCATTGGCGGTAATACTGGAGGAAAATCCCCTTGCGGCACCTTGAGGAAGATCCCCCTTGTTTTTTAAGTGCCATTGGAAATCAAAGAAAGTGGAGCTAAGCGGATTTTCATGTTTCACTGCCGTATATGCTAAGTCCGGCTCGGCAATCATTACCTCATTTAAGGCTTGCAATTTTACCGCCGTTTTTACGGGGTTCATGGAGTCCTTGGTAATGCGGCAATAATATTTATGCGCCCCTCGGGTTTTTTGAATGCTCAAATTAAAATCCTTGATGGTTTTTAATTCATGTTCGGCATCAGTGCCCGCTTCAAAAATGATATAAATATTTCCCGAGGGAACTACG
>JAHDDF010000256.1 GCA_020629475.1 Saprospiraceae bacterium | reverse complement strand
CTTTAAATTTCCTGAAGGAATCTTATCTTTCTTTCCTCATTCAAAAACTAGGGAATCATGGCTAAGATTGGAATCGAATTAAAATGGGGTATCATCTTTATTCTTGCACTATTCTTATGGTCTACCATGGAGCGTGTTCTTGGGTTACACGACGTAAACCTTGACCTGCAAGCTAAAGTCTCACCGTTTTTTGCCATTATCGCCATAGCGTTATACGTATTGGCGTTACGGGATAAAAAACGGAATTTCTACGAAGGAAGAATGAGTTTCAAGCAAGGCTTCGGGGCGGGAATGGTCGTTACGCTTATCGTAACTTTACTTACACCCTTGAACCAATGGGTCATTTGGAAATATATTTCCCCTGATTTTTTTGAGAACATGACTGCTTTTGCCGTTAAAAACGGAACCCATACCTTAAAAGAGGCGGAAGACTTTTATAACTATAACACTTTTACGGTTTCAACTACGATCATGGCATTAATCATGGGTGTTATTACTTCTCTAATCGTTGCCTTTTTTATGAAGTCGAAGAAGCATTCTAATATTATTATTGATTAGGGAACAAATGAAAAAACTCCTTGAAAAATTAGTAGTTTTTACTGCCATACTAAAAGTAATCGCCTTCTTCGGGAGAAGGAGGCGATTTAATGGTATTACCCGTTTTCTCACAAGTATTTCCGCCAAACTAAATATTGTATTAAACAAACCTACAGTCGGGGATAACGTTAGCGAATTGGCAAAATCATGGCAGGAAATGATGCCTCCGGACGGACGGGAATATTTCCCCATTCAAGAAATAAAAGGGAATACGGCATACACTGAAATCCACTTGCATTGCCCCTTACGGGGAACGGGTGAGGTACAAGCTTGTTTTAAATTAATGAATTACGATAGGCAACTTATGGATGCAATAGGTGGTCAATTAATAGTATTGGAATCACAATCCAATTCCGGAAAAAACTTCTGCCGCCTAGCTATCCGTAAGAAAGGGGAAAGCGTAGAGGATTTTATTCCGACTCATCTCATTGATAAAAAAGAATCACCATGACCATCCGCTACTTTCTATTCATTTTATTTAGTGCTACCTTGTTTATATCCTGCGCCAATGAGGAAGTCAATAATACAACAACCGAAATACCGGAAGAAATCACAAAATCACCTGATCGAATCGCTATTGAAGGCGTTATCCAAAATTATTTCGAAGGTTGGCTTACAGGAGATACCACCTTGGTAGGAAGTGCCATGCATTCCTCATGTCATCTTAAATTCGTTAGAGACGATAAGATAGGGATAAGGAATAGGGAGCAATACCTCAGTGGTTTCAAGCCCCGTCCTAGATTGGAAAATGCGGAAGGGAGGATAATTTCCATAAATATTACAAGAACCGCGGCTGAAGCAAAAATCGAATTAGAGACAGAAAGACGACTCTTTACGGATTACTTCAATTTACTTAAAGAAAGTGATCGTTGGTATATTACCGATAAGGTTTCCACAAGTATCGGAAAAGAAAAAAACAATGATTCGAATTAATTACTTTTTCCCAATCCTTCTTTTTTTTATTACAATTCAATATGCTTGTATCCTTAGTAATAAACCAAAAGAACAAGGACTATTTCATTCTACAACACTTTATGAATTCCAATCCCCGACATCCGCCCCTGAGGCGGTAATTATCTTATTCGGCGGATTTCCTGAATTTGCCGAGGATATAAAAAGGGAGTTTCCAATTGAAGGAATAGCCAAAGAAAAAAATGTAGCTTTATTATACATGAATCATAACAAAAACCTTTGGTTGAAGGAAAATGACTACGTTTTATTAAAAGACAGTTTAAACCAATTATTCCAAAGTCATAAAATTCCTACTTCAAATATTTATATCGGAGGTTTTTCTAGTGGGGGAAATATTGCACTTCTTCTTGGGAATAAATTGGCAAAAGAAAAATCATCCTTAAAACCCAAAGGGATATTTGTTATTGATTCCCCGGTTGATTTAAAAGCCTTGTATCAAAATTCTAAGTTAAATATTGTAAAGAACGTTTCCGATGTATCCGTAAAAGAAAGTCAATTTCTTGCTCTATTAATAGAAGCCGAATTCCAAGAGGATGAAACTAATTTCAAAGCCCGTTCCCCGTATTTATCAAATGATTCAAGTCTTCAAAACTTAAGTCATTTAAATGAGGTAAAAATTCGCTTATATACCGAGCCTGATACGCTTTGGTGGAAGGAGAACAGAGGAGCGGATTACCAAAACCTAAATGCATTCTCCTTGGAAAAACTCAGTACCGCCTTAGAAGAAAAATACGGTACGGAATCCGTGGAATATATCACTACCCAAAAAAAGGGATATAGAAGTAACGGCGAACGTCACCCCCATTCTTGGTCCATTGTTGATGTAAATGAATTGATGAGCTGGATTAAAAATTAAATAATTTTCTTTTTCCGCCCTGTCGGTGGAATCAATTCTTTCATATCCCGGTTACGAAAACCATGACCATCGTTTTTATTTCCGATACCCACGGACAACACCGGGCTTTAGATATCCCGGAAGGTGACATCATCATACATTGCGGGGATTTTTGCCATTACGGCAGCGTAAATGATTTTCTGGATTTTAATGAATGGTATTCACTACTGCCTTTCAAGCATAAAATTTTAATTGCGGGTAACCACGATTTCATCTGTCAAGAACAACCTGAGGATTTCAAGCGGATATTAAAGGAGAATATTACCTACCTCAATGATTCAGGCATTGAAATAGAAGGGGTAAAATTTTGGGGTTCCCCCGTTCAACCGGATTTGGTGGGCTGGGCATTCGGAAAACCAAGGGGAAAAGAAATGCAAGAGCATTGGGATTTAATCCCTAGCGATACGGATGTTCTAATTACCCATACCCCACCCAAGGGTATTTTAGACCGGTCCGGTTCAGGAAGGGTTTTAGGCTGCGGTAATTTGTTTGACAGCGTAAAAAAGATTGAACCAAGGATAAACGCATTCGGGCATGTACATGCCTCCTACGGTAAATTTAAAACCGGAAACACCCTGTTTATCAATGCTTCTAATATGAGATCGGGGGCGGGGTTGGTGAATTCTCCCGTAACAATCGACTTACAGAAACTGTAAGAAATACCGAATTTACCCTTGCGTGACATGGTTATTATCAGTATGTTTGCCTGCTTCCCCTGAAAACCGGAACATTTTAATCGGTCTGCCGCAATTAACAATCAGCAATTTTTTAGCGGTAGAACGCAATCAGAACCGAACCACGTTTTATGAGACATCTTTTTATGTTATTGATGTTGACGGGGAGCAGTGTGCTTTACGCCAACACCATTGTTCACGAAGACAATTTTGACAATTGCGGTGCTATTACCTGGACTCACGTAGCGGATCCTGCTGATTCCGAATCCTTTGATGCATGGTCTTGTTCCTCTTTCGGGGGGCAAACCTTTATGGAGCTTTATGACGGAGACGGAAACAATGATTCCGATTGGTTGGTTTCCCCTTCCTTCAACTTGGATTTGTACGACGAGGAATATTTTTCCTTCTCTTACAGGAATTCCGGTGGATTTGCCGGACTAAGCCTTTACTATTCCACGGATTATAATGGTGGCGGCTCCCCTGCTGATGTAGGTTCAGCCACTTGGACAGCCATCCCCTTGGATTTATTCAATGTGGCGGGAAGTACCTACGTTTCCAATTTCTTGTACCAAAGAGCCATAGACCTTTCCGCAATAGCGGGAAGTTCCGTTTACTTCGCCTTCAAATTCGAGAGTACGGGTAGCACTCAGGGTTGGAGCATTAATGATGTTCGCCTTACGGCGGATTACTACGAAGATATTATTGCCGGTATTCAAAGCGGTGATAAGTGTTACGACCTAAAAACGGCATTGCATGAGGAAATCGACGAGCACAGGACCATCCCCTATACCAATTCCGAATTTGACGTTTGGGATGCCCTTTATGTTACGGATAGGCGCTTGAATGATGCGGGTACCGCTGAAATCGTGTACGATATGTATTCCGATAACCCGGCGGGTGCGGAACCTTACGAGTTTACCCACGGTGATGATCAAGACACGGGAACATCCCATCCAGAAGGAGTCGTATACAATAGGGAGCACGTATTCCCGCGTTCATGGTGGGGCGGAACCACCACTCTTTCCGATACCATAAATACGGACTTACACCATATCGTTCCTTCGGATCGCTACGTGAATTTCATAAAACTAAATTTCGCGATGGCGGATGTGGGTACTGTCAATACCACAACCATGAACGGCTGTCAGCAAGGAGCTTCCTCCGTTACGGGCTACACCGGTGACGTCTTTGAACCCATTGATGAATACAAAGGGGATTTTGCTCGTTTCTACCTATATATAGCCACCCGTTACCAGCACAATATGATTGCTTGGGAAACCGAGAATTCCTTCGGGAATGATGCCATGAATGGTGACCCATACACTGCTTACGATACCTGGTTATTAACCAATCTTCTTGCATGGCATGAGGCTGATCCGGTAAGCCAAAAGGAAATCGACCGTAATAATGCGGTTTACTCCATCCAAGGAAACAGGAATCCTTTTATTGATCACCCGGAGTACGTTTTCTTCATTTGGGGAAGTTCTACGGATCTGGGTTGCCCGGTGGTTCTTCCTGTTGAACTGAGTGAGTTTTCAGGAAAAGCTTCCGATTACTTGGAAACGGAATTGGCTTGGACCACCCAAGCAGAAATCAACAGTGATTATTTCATGGTCCAGCATTCTACCGACGGCAGGGGCTTCTTGGATATCGGAAAGGTTTCCGCTCAAGGAAATTCCTCCGAGATTAACTCTTATACGTTCATCCATGATGAGGCAAGGCAGGGTACTAATTATTACCGCCTGAAAATAGTGGACTTGGACGGCTCTTATGAATTTTCCGAATGGGTGGAGGTAAGCCACGGGAAAGCCAAGGCATTTAAGGTATACCCTACTTTGGTCCACAATCAAGTAACCATTGAAGTGCCGGAGACGGGTATGACGGAATGCCTGGTATTTGATACCCACGGAAGGATGATGATACGTCAGGAATTGGTACAAACGGAAAACACCCTAAACCTCGGTAATTTACCGCAAGGACAATATTTAATTCAATTGCAAAACGGAGGTGCTACTGAAGTAGTAAGAATTTTCGTTAAATAAGAATTCGCTTTTGTTTATACCACATTTGGTTGCCACGGGATTTCCCGTCGGCAACCATTTTTTTTATTCATTGTCATTCAGGTATACAACCTCTTAAAAAGACAAGCGTAGTTCATCTTAAAAACCGAAAAAATGAAAACGGCAGTTAACGTTACCACCTGTTTATTCCTGATTTTTGCCTTTACTACCGTGCATGCCCAGAGTTGGTGGGGCAGCGGAAAAAAAGTAACGGGCAGCGGAAAAGTGAGCACCAAAACGCATACCACCGGTGATTATGACTACATCCACGTAGCGGGTTCCATGGATGTGCATCTGGAAAAAGGAAAAGAAGGAAGCATTACCGTTACCACGGATGACAACCTTCATGATCTATTCGAAATCCGAACCGAGGGTAGAAAATTGATCATTAAGACCAAGAAAGGGGTTTACTACAAATCCAAGAAGGGCGTACACATCACCGTTCCGTTCCAAGACTTGGCGGGTGTATCCTTAAGCGGTTCAGGGGACATAGACTCCAAGGATTTAATCAAGGCGGATAAATTCCGTACCTCCGTTACCGGTTCCGGGGACGTCCAGTTGCCATTGGATGCAAGAACCACCGAAGTAAGCGTTACGGGTTCAGGGGATTTAACCCTTGAAGGTTCCACATCCGAATTGGAGGTGGATGTTACGGGTAGCGGTAACTTCCACGGTTTTAATTTCAACTCGGAATCCGTGGATGCAAGCGTAACCGGGTCCGGTGATGCGGATATCGTGGCACACAATGATCTTAAGGCGAGAGTAAGTGGTTCCGGGGATATCTGTTATAAAGGGAATCCTAAGAATAAGGATTTGAAAACCTCCGGTTCCGGGGATATTTCAGGGAAGGTTTCCATGAAATAAGAATCTTATCGTCGATTTCCTTCTTGGATTCGTCCGGGAAAGCCTAGGAATCAAGAACCTTTTGTAAAATAAGAACGTCCAAATAGCGGAACCTGCCTTGGGTTCCGCTATTTTTGTGCAATAACTAGGCTTTGATAGGCAATCGTATTGCTAATTCAATTTGGTGCATTAAGAAAAATCGAGACATTAGATTTTAGACGCTAGACGTTAGACTCGGTTTTGTTACTTTGTTAAACAACTGTCTAATGTCTAACATCTAGCGTCTAACGTCTGAATAACAATATT
>JAHDDF010000844.1 GCA_020629475.1 Saprospiraceae bacterium | reverse complement strand
TTAGGGTTTTCTCTAGTACGTTCCGTTATGGATTAAAATAGATTTCGTGGGTCTTGCCCAATATGGTTTTGGTGAGTCTATTGGTTCCCGCCAAAGCCCATCCGTTTCCCGTGTGGGTCGTTATCGTCGGGGTCGCGTTTTGATTCCCTCCCGTTTGGTTCAGGTATAGCCTGTGCGTTCCGGTGTAGGAACTTCCCATCCCTGAATTGGCTAGGGATTCATATTGCGTAATGAGGGAATCCACGTCCGCCGTCGTATATCCGTTACGCCTTAGATAAATGAATCTAAGGTTCGTGAAATTCACCCAAGTACCCGGAAGCGTTACCGGGACCGTCGGGTTCGTTTGGTCGAATAGTAGGAATTGCGTTACCGCTCCGGGTTCCGCGTCCGGGAATCCGGATGGAAAGGTATTACGGTAGTGATACCAATATTCCGCGCAAACCGAAGGGACGGAAGTCGTACCGCCGCTCCAAATGTGATCATAGAAATAGGCGAAACGCACGGCGGGGAATAATTCACAAAAGTTATCGAATTGCCCCGCGTCGGTAATATCCTTGGGTCCCGTATTAAAACGGACGTAATCCACCGCTCCCGTATAGAGGAAGGTGTCCAGGCATTCCGCCTCTATGATTAGGGTATCCCTTTCAATGCCTCCCGCCGGGGTAAGGTTAAAACCTTGACCGTAACAAAATGAGGTAAGGCAAAGAAGGAAAAGGATAATTTGATTCCTCATGTTTTTAGGGTTTTCGTCGTAGCAGGGTTTCCCCCGTGATTTGAAATAGGCAACCCTCGCATAAATTAGGATCGGCAAGTGCCGTCGCCTCGTCGGGATAAAGGAAATCACCGCCTGAAAGACGGAATTCAACCCCTCCCGGTGTCGATTTTTCTTGAATCCTGAATTCGGCTGTCCCGGATGGATTGGAGGATTTCTCCAGGGAAATATATTTAGCTTGAAAGTCTATTACGCTATTGCTCCCCGTTTGCCTAATCTCGAATTTATACCTGTACCTATCCTCCTGGAATATTTCCGTCCCGTCCCCT
>JAHDDF010000843.1 GCA_020629475.1 Saprospiraceae bacterium | reverse complement strand
AGGAGTCCTTGGGTTTGGATGACAATACGATTTTACGTTATAAGAAGCGTTACGATGAACTCGGCTTACGTGGATACCTTCAAGAGGGATATAAATCCTATACGGGAAAAATGGACAAGGATGACTTGAAAAAATTATCCGCCCATCTAGACGATTACCTTTACGAGGACGCGAAATCCGTTTGTGCGTACGTCAAGGAAACGTTCGGTGTGGAGTACACCGAATCGGGCATGCGTGAAGTCCTGCATCGATTAGGCTTTGTTTATAAGCAAACGAAAAAAGTCCCTTCGAAAGCGGATGATGCCGCGCAAAAAGAGTTTTTGGAGGAGGTTCTTCCCGATTTGATAGAGGATGCAAAGTCAGGAAAATCAGTGGTTTATTTTGCCGATGGTTGCCATCCCACGCATAATACCAAAACCGGTCGGGGATGGATCAGGAAAGGAAGGGACTTTGAAGTGGATTGTAATAGCGGTAGAAAACGGGTAAATATAAATGCGGCGAGCAATGCCTTAAAACCGGAGCATGTCGTTTCCGATATAACGAAAAGCGTGAATGCCCAATCGACAAAACGCCTCTTTCGGAAACTTCTTAAAAAACACCCTAAAATAAGGATAAACGTAATCGTGGATAACGCACGTTATTACAAGAATAAGGAATTGTCGAAATGGTTGGAAGAGGGCGGAAAACGAATAAATCTGATATTTCTCCCTCCGTATTCGCCGAATCTAAATGTAATAGAAAGATTGTGGAGATTCATGAGGAAGAGGATCATAAACTCTATTTATTACGACTCTTATTCGAAATTCAAATCCGCCGTTGAAGTTTTTTTGGATAATACCAAATTATATAAAAAGGAATTACGCTCCCTGCTGACTTTAAATTTTAAGACGGTAGGTGGCACCTCTATTTATTCCCAAACCAATTTGGCTTAGGTATAGAATCATTAATTATAATATCTCCTTCAACAACGAGAGGGTTCCCCATTGCATTTACATCCGCTTGACTTCTTAAGTAAAAGGAATCCTGCCCATTAATAGACAA
>JAHDDF010000842.1 GCA_020629475.1 Saprospiraceae bacterium | reverse complement strand
CATTATTCTTCACCCTATTATTAAATCCTCAAACATCCACCGCCCAATGGGATGACCCCGGAGCAGCCGTTTTACAAGACGGAACGCTCCAATTCAACCATAGTTCCTTATTGGAAATCGGTGGTCGTCCGGCAATTGCCTTTTGTGATAAGGACAACTATCAAGTAAGATTTCAAAGAGCGACAGACAGTAAGGGAACCTCTTGGGGAGCTTCCGTTTTGGTTGACGCCGGGGTTTTCACGGGTCTTTACGGTATGGACATGGAGATCATAAACGGAAATCCTGCGGTGGCCAACTCCTCCCATAGTACATTGGATATCCGTTACTCAAGATCCTTTAATTCAACAGGGGATTTTTGGTTGAGTACCACCGTAGTGGTACCCAGCGTTTCTACAACCCCCATAGAAGATGTTGATCTAGAAGAGGTAAACGGTAAGCCCGCTATCGCTTATTATGATAGTGATGACGGAGACCTTTACTACGTACGGGCAACGGATGCCGACGGTTCTTCTTGGGGCGCACCGGTATTGATAGCGTCCACGGGTGATGTCGGTAGACACCTAAGTATGAGCGTTATTGCCGGAAGGCCCGCTATCGCTTATTATGATGCCACGAATCAGGAATTGAAATATATCCGTGCCAATGATCCCGACGGAGTCAGCTGGGGCACGCCCGTGACTCCTTGGAGTTCCGGAGACACAGGTCTTTTCCCTTCCCTTATTGAAGTAAACGGCCATCCTGCTATTACCTTTGCGGAAGCTACGAATAACCGATTGCTATATATGAGAGCTTTTGACGCGACGGGGATGATCGGTACCTCATGGAGTCTCCCGACCATCATTATGAACCATCGTGGGGAAAATATGGAGATGCTGATTATTGAGGGCAAACCAGGCATTGCGTACTACACTGGATTCGGAGATCAAGATTTGAGATATGTATATAGTCAGGATATGAATGGAATAAATTGGAATACCCCTGAAATCGTAGATGATGGTTCCGCTGCCATCGGTAATATATTGAGCATGGCGATTATTGACG
>JAHDDF010000841.1 GCA_020629475.1 Saprospiraceae bacterium | reverse complement strand
TTCACGCACTCCTTGATATTTTCTACTCCATTGCGGTGTTGGGTCAAGCCCATCGCCCAACAAATGATGATTTTTTTGCTGGGAGCTAGGATTTCCACCGCTTGGTCAATCAAGGATTCATCCACGCCGCTCCTGGCGATTAAATCCGATAGTTCCTGCTTTTCTAAATCCTGAATGACCGCTTCGTATCCCTCCGTTTTTTCGGCTATAAAAGCATGGTCAAAAATACCGCCCTCGGATTTTTCCTTTTCCCAAAGCTTTTTCATAATCGCCTTCATCAAGGGAATATCCTGATTGATGCTTACTTGGAGAAAAACATCCGTAATGGCTGTTCCGCTTCCTAGTAAATCCCCTACCCTTTGCGGATTTTTGAAGCGCTTCAATCCCGCTTCCTCCAAGGGGTTTATCGTAATGACCTTCCCTCCTTTTTCCTTCAATTTTTGAAGTACGGATAGCATTCGAGGATGATTGGTTCCCGGATTTTGCCCGATGACCATCACCACATCCGCCTTGTGTAAATCATCCAATTTCACGGAGCCTTTACCTATCCCCAAGGTTTGTCCCAAAGCCTTTCCGCTTGACTCATGGCACATATTGGAGCAGTCGGGCATATTATTGGTCCCGAAGGCACGGATAAAAACACCGTATAGGAACGCCGCTTCATTCGAGGAACGCCCGGAGGTATAAAAAACCGCCTCATCCGGGGAATCCAAGGCGTTTAGTTTTTCCGCCATTAGGGAATACGCATCAGCCCAGGAAATGGGTTCATAGTGCAAGCTGCCTTCCCGTAAAATCATAGGATGGGTCAATCGTCCGCTCTTCCCGATTTTATAATCCGTCCAAGTGGACATTTCCTCCACGGAGTACTTGGCGAAGAAATCCGGTGTTACTCTTTTCAATGTCGCTTCCTCCGCTAAAGCTTTTGCTCCGTTTTCGCAGTATTCCCCTAGGACGGAACGCTTATCGTCCGGGTCGGGCCAAGCACAACCCGGGCAATCAATCCCGTTTTTTTGATTCAACTTGGCTAGGGTTTGGAAAGCAC
>JAHDDF010000840.1 GCA_020629475.1 Saprospiraceae bacterium | reverse complement strand
CTGAGGATGACGGTGTTTGGAAATTCCCTAAGGGAGAGGAATATTTCAATTATCGTTTATCGAAGATGACTACCACCAATATGACCGCGGATGAAATCCACGAAATTGGTCTGAAGGAGGTAGAGCGCATTCATGGAGAAATGAAGGAAATCATGAAGCAGGTCAAATACGATGGCGACCTGAAATCCTTCATGGAGTTCATGAAAACGGATCAGCAATTTTATTATCCGACTACGGATGAGGGCAAGGCGGCATACATGAAGGATGCAACGGCGATCATTGATGCCATGCGCCCGAAATTGGATGAATTGTTTATTACTAAACCCAAGGCGGAATTAATCGTGAAGGCGGTGGAGCCTTTCCGTGAAAAATCAGCCGGAAAAGCATTCTACCAAAGCCCTGCGGCGGATGGCTCCCGTCCTGGCACCTATTATGCCAATACCTACAACATGGCGGCGATGCCCAAGTATCAAATGGAGGCTTTGGCGTACCATGAGGCAATTCCGGGACACCATATGCAGTTGTCCATCGCGCAGGAAATGGAGACCATGCCCAAATTCCGCCGTTTCGATGGTGATTTTACGGCTTACATTGAAGGCTGGGGTTTGTACTCCGAGTTTCTACCCAAGGAAATCGGTTTTTACGAGGATCCCTACAGTGATTTCGGTCGCCTAGCCATGGAACTTTGGCGTGCTTGCCGCTTGGTGGTGGATACGGGTATCCACGCCAAGAAATGGACGCGCCAGGAAGGAATTGATTACTACGTCAATAATACCCCGAATGATATTTCCGATTGCGTGAAAATGGTGGAGCGTCATATCGTTATGCCCGGACAGGCTACGGCGTATAAAATCGGGATGTTACGCATTTTGGAAATCCGTGAGAACGCTAAGGAAAAGATGGGGGATAAGTTCGATATCCGTCAATTCCATGAAATCGTTCTTGGAAACGGTGCGGTTCCTTTGGATTTATTGGAGGAATTGGTGAACGATTGGGCGGAAGGGTAGTTTATTCACGGGGTGGCTTTTATTCAGGGGGTGGC
>JAHDDF010000255.1 GCA_020629475.1 Saprospiraceae bacterium | reverse complement strand
GCAACGGGGATCCAAATATACTTTTCAAGTATAAATTCCATAGTGTTAGAGGTTTGTTTACATTAAATATGAAGTTTTTTATTGTAATAATCAACAACCCAAATCCTCAAATATATTCCCGCGCTTATACCATTTTAAATCCTTATAAGTTTCAATACCCCAACTGCGCCAAGTATTAGGATTAAAATCAGTAGATAATGCTTTAATCGCCTTATTTCTTTGCTTCTTCATTTTTATAATCGTATACAAGAAACATAGATTATTTTTTAGACTGATAGAGGTAATACTGCGATCTGTAGGGAATCGTATTTCAGACAACAAGGAGGAAGTATAAGCACCATATTTTTCCCTGAATCCTTGAATGCCGCTATCCTCGAAATGTTGAAAATGATCAGCCATTTCCGCCATGTACATAACACGTAAAACATCGCGCATAAGAGGCGTCGGATGATTTTCCGCAAGCGCTTCGATTTCCTCCGCTGAACCACCCCATCTAGGACTAATTAATCCCATGTAAGAGGAATGGCAACCAAAATGATCTTGATCGATATTTTGGGACTCCTTAAATAATTCACGCCCCCTTGTTGAATGGCTTATTCCCTTACATAAAACGATGTAGTGTTTTATAGCCTCTAATTTTAATGTAGTGTTTTCGAAATTATCGGGATTTAATAATTTTTCCCCTTTTTTTAATTCCATAAAAAAGCCCATCGCCTGACCTGACTCCACATCTTTTCCCAAACCCGTCCCACGAATTTTCCAACCATCTTCAATGTATTGGGCACCCCTCAAAATCTTTTGAATATCGGAGGATGGCTCGTTGATGTCCTGCCTTAATTTTTCTTTATATGGTTTCCAAGAACGCAAACCATTAAGTGCCCGGCTTACGCCGTTAGGGTGCAAACGAAGGATTTTTTCCTCCAAACTTTTCCAGTCACTCCTTTCAAAATCACGGTCGATACCCGTGCTTGCCATTAAACCAAAAGAAGCATCAAATGGCGGTAGCGGTTTTACGTCTCCTTCCTCTTGATCCACTTCTTTTCCGGCGAGATAAAATTTTCCGATAATATTCATGAGGGGTATTTCAAATTTTTAAATGCAAACATGTCTTCGTGAAGATAGATGAAAAAGGCATCAGGAATTAATACTCCTTATGCCTTTTGGATAGAAGATATTGTGCTTTCTCTAAAACCCAACTTCCTCCACGAACCTATCCTTTTCATCGATATAAATTCCAAGGCGGCTAAACTTCTTTTTTATCCCGTAAAAACCGGATAAGCTATACTCTTCTTTTAAATTAAGAATGAGATTATGCCCATCCAAACTGCCTAGTTGGGACAAGGGCTCAAAACCTTCCTTTTCCCTGGGCGTCCGGGAAGTTTTATCGATGGATTCAATGGCATCAAGCGGTAATTCAAAATCCGCAAAGAAACCGTACCTCAATTTTAGGATACCGTTTTCCTTATCCAAAACAATCGGGCGTTTCCCGAAGGAACGAATAAGCGCGGTTAATTGTAAACCGGTATAGATGCTCAGGAAGGTCAATACCCAAGCGGCAATATGGGACCACTTCGCTACCAGGATATGTACGGCAAAAGTTTCAATGGCAATAATACCGATGAAGGTTCCCACTACCAATGCAATTCCGTTTTTCTTATGGTAACTGAATTCGTTTTCCGCCAAGGTCTTTCCGCCCTTGGGATGGAAGAGGTAATACATCACCGCAATTTCAGTAGCCAACAAAACGGAAACTCCTTTTGGAAATGCTTCGGAGGTGGCTTTTTTTAGTACGGTAAAGAAATCCGCTTCCTCACCTTTTTCCTTTCTAAAGGAAAGGATGGTTTTCCGCACCTTCCAAATGATAAAGCCCAATACCCCGAATTCAATCACCGGAAGCGCATAGGTCTTTACCATGTCAAGAAAACTTCTATGCTCCTGCGGTAAGATGAAACTAGCCGCAATCATACCGATAATAAAAACGGAGAAAACGGTAAACTTCGGGATTTCCTTTTTACGGATAAGCAGGAAATGAAGCACCGGTAAGGTTACCAATAAATCAATGGTGATAAGTGTAGAGAATTTTCCGGGATCCGCGGCAAAAACGGAGGATTGTACAAGAAAATACAGCCCGGAAATAAATAAGACCGGGACAAGGAAAATGAGCATCTTGTCCCAAGGTAAAACGTTGGCTTTCATAGGCGAAACGTTTTGGGCATATTTAAAAAATACGCTTGTTTGGACCGTATTCCGTTGTTTTAGGAACATGGGGCAACGGTAATTCCGGCCCTTAATTTTCCCCTCATAAATATACGGAATTTTATGCCTTAAAACCTGTTTTGGAAGAGAATAATAAGAGGCTCTTTTATCTTAAATCATAATGCTTTAATCGTAATAAAATTACCTTTGCCAAAAATCAGGAAGAGATGAACGTAGCCGCATTTATCATTGCTATCGTAGGGATGTCAGGCGCATTAATGGCATTGACATTCGAGACCGTAACCAAGCGAAAAAACTGGAAGGCGAGTAAGGCATTTAAACTAAAACCCCTTGGAATCGCTCCTATAATTGGCGGCGTAATGGGAATTGCCTCCTTGGTCTTTGGGTTTATGTCCAATGATGTTTTATGGGCTTTAGTAGCTCCGGTAATTGCTATTTTTTTAAGCCAATTCTTGATTTACAATTTCAAGAAAAGGACGGAGATTTTCTGTTTCGTCCTAATGGTAGGCGCTCTAGCGGGGATGTTGAATTATTTTCTCTAATTTTAGACAAGCTCTTATCTCTTAGTATTTATAATAGAAGCCATGAAAAAATATTTACTCTTTCCCTTGTTTTTGGGGATATGCTTTACCCTCTCGGCACAGGACATGTCCGAGTCCGATAAGGACGCATTTTTTATTAAAGACATATTTAGTACCGCATTAACCGAAGGCCAGGGCAATGATTGGCTCATGTACCTGACCAAGGAAATCGGGGGGCGATTAAGTGGTTCCCCGGGAGCGGCTGCTGCGGTGGAATACACCCGCCAAATGTTGGATACCCTAGGAATGGATAGAGTGTGGCTGCAACCCTGCGAAGTGCCTCATTGGGTACGGGGGGAGAAGGAGGTTTGCCGTATGGTTTCCGAAAGGATGGGAAGTGTTGAATTGGCCTGCCTTGCACTAGGTAATTCCATAGGAACGGGCCCGGGCGGTGTTTCCGGGGAAGTAGTTCCGGCAATGTCTTTGGACGAGGCGGAAGAACTAGGGAAAGCCGGGAAACTCAAGGGCAAAATCGTATTTTATAATCGTCCTTTCGACCAAACCCGTATCAGCACCTTTGCGGCATACGGTGGCGCGGTGGACCAGCGTGTTTACGGCCCTACAATGGCGGCGAAGTACGGTGCTATTGGTGCGGTGGTTCGTTCCATGACCAACAAAACGGATGACGTCCCGCATACGGGCTCTACCGTTTACAGGGATGGTCATGAATGCCCCGCGGTAGCCATTAGTACCAAGGCGGCGGATTTATTGACCGAAGCCCTAAAGCACGAGAAGGTAAAGGTCTTTTTTAAAACGGATTCCAAGAATCTTGAAAACAAGATATCCTATAATGTTATCGGTGAAATCAAAGGGAGTGAAAAACCGGATGAAATCATCTTGGTCAGTGGACACCTGGACTCATGGGATGTAGGAACGGGCGCGCATGACGATGGTGCAGGTTGCGTGCATGCCATGGACGTGATTTACATCCTCAAAAAATTGAATTACAAACCCAAGCGCACGATTCGTTGCGTACTATACATGAATGAGGAAAACGGGGGTGCGGGTGCTTATGCATATCGTGACTCCTCGGACTTGAAAAAGGAATTCCATATGGCGGCAATCGAATCCGATAGGGGAGGTTTTACCCCTCGAGGGTTTACGGTCGAGGGGGACGATTCCATTTTCGAGGAAAAATTCAAATTACTAATCAAATGGATGCCTTTATTGGAAGCCTATGATCTTTCCATTAAACCCGGTGGTTCGGGAGCGGACGTTTCCAAATTGAAGGGACAAAAGGGACTACTCTTTGGGTTCTTGCCCGATAGCCAACGTTACTTCGATTATCATCACACGGCAGTGGATGCTCCTGACGTAGTGAATAAGCGGGAGCTCCAATTAGGTGCCGGTGCCATCACGGCTCTTGTATATTTATTGGATAAATACGGTTTGGAGTATTAGGAATGAAGAACCGATTCCATTAAAAAATGCAGCATGATGTAAAATTCGTGCTGCATTTTTTATACCCGTAAGGCGTCCTTATCAATCGTAAGCTCCTCCATCGCGGCTTTTTTCTTTTCCGTATGGATAAGATGATCTACTTCCTCCAGGAGTATTTTACTTTTTCTTACTTCCGATTCCAATCCTCTTCTTAGCTTGATGTCGATTTCGAATTCAAGTGCCTTCCTGCGGTATTTTAAATCCTTTTTGGAAAAGCGGAATAAACGTTCCAAGGTTTCGGAAGCTTTATCAAGGTCGGCATGTGAAAGATGGATTCGGATCATATTGACCAAGGAATAACACAAGCCCGGATGGTCATCTACTTCCTCCTTAATGGAACAGGATTTTTCGAAAAGCAGAAGGGCTTGTTTAGGGTCACCCATTTTATCAAGGACTTCCGCTAAGTTGTTGAAATTATAACTCAGGTTCGTTTTGTCCCTGTTCTTTTCATTAAACAGGATAGCATCCAAATAATACTTTCTTGCTTGGTCAAGGTCGCCCTTATGGGCAAGCATCATCCCGTAATTATTGAGGAGGCGTGCATGATAAGAGGAGTGGGGGACATCACAGTCTAAGGCAATCCTGAAATGGTGTTCCGCTTTTTCCGTTTCCCCCAATAGCTGGCACAAGGTTCCTTTACCGTAATGGCCGCCGGCAATAAGCTCCGTGTCAGGGATTTTTTCACTCTCTTTTATGGCTAATTCATACAGCGCGGTTGCTACGTTCATATGCCCCATTTTAGCATGCATTGCCGCACGGGTCATAATAGCACGAACCTTTTGGCGGGGTTGTTTTTCACTAATGGCTTGACGTAGGGCTAATGAGGCAAATTGGTTCCCGATTTTATATTGGCGATTTTTTCGGTAATACCACGCAATGTTCAGGTTTGCCTCTATTTCCCAATAAGGTAATTTATGGCTTATGGCAAGTTCCTTAGCCTTCATGAACAATATAAGATCATCAAAGGAGGAACTGAACTTGAGCGAGTTCAGGATTAGGCGTATTTCATCCTCTATACCTTTCATTTTGGATGATCCTTGCTTAGATTTTCCATTTTGTTTTTGTCTGCTTGGATTAGAAGCTCGACTTCCTCTAGAAGAATGCCGTACTCCTTTACTTTTACGGGGTCATTCTTCAAGGTATGGATATTAATAAAAATCTCTAAAGCCTTTTTCTTGAATTTGGGGTAATTTCCTGCTTTGCTTAGAAGTTCCTCTAGAAATTCTTCCGTTTTATCATGGTTTTTAACCTCGAAGTACAATTCGACCAAGGCTAACAATGTGACACAGAATTCGAAATCATCCTCTATCTCAAGCCATAATTCTCTAGCCTTCAAAAGATATTCGACGGCTTTTTCAAAATTATTCTCTCTACTGAAGAGTTTGCCGATATTACTGTAGTAAAGTGCAAGTAGGGGAGTATTACCGTTTTCCTTTAATTTCTCAATCTCTTTAAGGTAAATATCTTCCGCCTCCCGGAATTTTTCTTGATTGACCAAGAACTCGGCATAGTCATAAATGTAATAGGAGAAATAAGGGGAGTCGGAATTTTCACGGGCTAGCCCTTTTTTGAAATACTTCTCCGCATTCCCGAAATCCTGTAGCAGATTATATAGGTATCCCAAAGCAAAATAACCTGCCGAAATCAAGTGGGTATCTTGGATTTTTTCACTGAGTTCCGTTGCCGTACGGTAATAATCCAGACTTTTTTGATACTGCTCTTTAACCCTGAACAGGACGGCGCAAGTCATGAGGCAGCGTATTTTTTTACGCTCGAAATTTCCGTCTTTCGCTTTTTGTAGTGCCAATAAGGCATGCTCCTCCGCCTTGTCTAATTTCTTATTGTGATTGAAGTAATGGGAGATTTTTAAAAGCGCCTCGATTTCCAAATCCGGTAAATCATGCTCGATGGCGAGTTCTTTCGCTTTAATGGAATCTATTAAATCGTCGTAGGAACGGGTATAGGTTACGGAATCAAGTAATTCTTGAACGCGTTTTCTAATACCGTGATGTGAGGAGGAGGAGTTTGTTTCTGTGTCCAACACTCGAAAGCTTGAAAACCAAGGGGGGTAGAGGAAAAGGAAAGTAGCCCGTACGGGATTCGAACCCGTGTTACCAGGATGAAAACCTGGCGTCC
>JAHDDF010000254.1 GCA_020629475.1 Saprospiraceae bacterium | reverse complement strand
CGTCTAACGTCTGAATAACAATATTTTAGAAGAGCACCTAGTTGAAAATCCAACAACAGATTTGCCTAATTGAGCCTAAATCTTTTCCGGGCTACATTAAGTTCCTTCTGTTTTTTCGATTATATTTAGTATTCAACGGCTCAATAATACTGAATGAAGACGGTTAATATATTTATTGTCACCGCTGCGTATATTATCCTTTCGCTCCTTATCGGGAAATTCCACCCCTTTGAGCCTTACAATATGTATAACGGCTTTCCTAATCACGCATTTTTCCTTACGATAAAAGACGAAAAAGGGAATATGATTCCCATGTATGATATTGACGTTGATAGTAGGCAAAGTAATCTTTTCGGAGGCGGGATGGTGCATGTATATAACACATACTGCGAGCAGGAAAATCTCCCATGCTGGAGTAATGAACGGTTCCATAAAGGATACAAGGAATTGGGTCAATTCATTTTTGACCAACACAAAAACTCCATTGATATTAAAAAAATACAGGCATTTGATTCCTTGATAATTACAAGGACCAATATCTGGATGGAGGATAATAAAATCGTGGAGGATGAGTATACCATATTTGCAATCTCTACTCAAGAAATTAGTCAATAAGGACAAGGAGGAAATCTTTTGGTTTTGCGCGAAATTTTACTTCATAAGAGAGCTTTTCTCTTGCTCTAAAATGATGTTGAATCGATATACCGGAGTCCCTGCCGCTCCTTCAGGTATTTGCACCTTCTTTCCTTGCGCAACTGAATCTTGGAATATTGGAATTGAGTGGTTTATCGCTGCAGCTTGGATAATTTCTTTTTTATATATTTTCGAAAAAAAAATGCTCTTTAGCGTTTTCTTTTTAGCACTCTTTTCAACTTTTGCTTTTACATTGGAAGTATCCAATGGCGTCCTAGGAAGAAATGGGATTTTTTCAGGTATCTTATGGGTTCAATTTTTTGTTTATTTCACTAAACACTTCAAACCTAATTTCAACTTAAAAAAAAATAGGCTACTCTACACCTTACAAGTTATTGCAGCATGTTACGTACTATCCGCTATTTCAAAAATATCTACTGCCGGGTTATTCGGTTGGGCAAGGGAAGGTAAATACATTGCTATACAAATTTTAAAAAACCATAAATACGAATATGTCTCTACAGGCGAAGTCGCTATCCTTCAGAAAGGGCAGGAATTAATTGAACCAATTATTATGTATCCTAACCTTATTGAATTTATATTATTTTCCTCCTTGCTCTTGGAGTTATTTGCTTTTTTAATGCCAATCAGTAAAAAGACAGCCTTGATTTATGGCTTACTTTTGAGAAGTATGCACTTCGGTATTTTTATCATCATGGATATTCATATCGCATCATTCGTAATGAGCTTAACCGCATTCGCTATTAATCCGATTTATTATATTCTAATCCTATTATTCTTTTTATTGAAAAAAATATTTCCTCAATTAGCGGCTCCCGCTAGCTGAGAAAATATCTTTTTAAAATAAAGGCAGATAAAATTTCACCTACGCCCGCTTCCCGGCATACTGCGCCCGTCCGATTAAATACCGAATTCCTACATAAATCGGGGCTACTATCAAACCAAAAAAGGAACCGAAAAATACCACAATAGCGGTAAGGATACGCGTAAGGATTTTCACGGCAAAGCTTTCCCCTCTTGAAACGTAACGGGAGAAGGGTGTTCCTACATAAAGATTGTATGCCACAATAGACAGGATAATGCCGGCAATGGGTATCCAACCCACCAAGGCGGAAAATACCAAAACGTACAAGAACCGCTTGGTAACAAACGACCTATATTCCGATAAACTTTCCTCAGTAAATGCAGGCGTACCGCAAGCCTTACAGGACTGATTGGTTTTTCTGGAGGGTAGTTTTTCCGCGCATGAAGAACAGCGACGATGGGAAAGAAGATTCATCCGGTGCGCATCATAATCTTCCACCGGATTTTTACCCGGCTGTCCTAGGATTCCGATTTTCATGAGTTGCTCGTTACCCGCTCCGCAACTTCCGCAATTCGGGGAAAAAACGTGCCTAGTAGCACCACAGGAAACGCAAGGTACTTTCTTCTTCTCCGCACGGCGCTCAATATTTCTTTTCAGAAGAAAAACGGCAAGAATTACGATTGCGAATAAAATCACCGCCAGCATCCCGAAAAACATCAGGATAAAGAAACCGAAAAGGACGTAACTATCCTCGGTATAACTAATTAATCGGCGGATACGGAACACGTCATCCTCATCTATTTGCTCCAAAAAGCCAAGAAGCCTTCTCCTGAAAACGGTTAGGATAAATACCCCGAATGCACAAAGCAAGGCAAAACCGATTTGAGGGTAACTTACGGCGGCTATGGCGGTCGTGGTGGTTTCGGACATCAACATTCCTACTGCCTCAGGCTCGGAATCACCCCAATTGATGGCATCCAGGATTTGCATGGAACCTTCATCCATTATCGCCAATTGCATCAAGAAAAACACCAAGGGCTTTGCCGCACCTTCGAATTGCCCCATCATGGATTGCAAAGAGGAATTCTTATCCGCTACGATTTCCAAAATACTTAATACCCCAAGGAGCGCCACTATCCACTCCCCCATCCCGAAAACGGCACCGGACTCCAACTCCATTCCCGTATTATCAATGAACGGCATCCATTCCGGAAAAACCATTACCACGGATATCAAAAAGGCAGGAAGGAACATCCTGGAAGAAAACATGGGGATGGACCCTAGGGAGTATATCAAGTAATTTATGGTCATGGCTTCCGGTTTTCTTGGGAAAACAAAATTTAAAGCCCTTAGGGCAACGGTAATTTAGGCAACAAAAACGCCATTTTCATAAATTTGGACGGAATCCCCTCCAAAAGCCACCTTTCATGAAGACTTTCTTGTTTCGATTTTCCTTAATTCTACTTGTTTTCCAGCCACTAATGACTTCCGGTGCCGTTGTTACACCTTCCACCGTTGCTGAAACAAGCATTGAGAAGCCAATTACCCAAAAGCAAAAAAAGAAAAAGGACCTCAAGAAAAAGAAGAAGAAAAAACGAACGGGTTTAATAGCCCGGTTCCTTCAAAAACGGTTCTCCAAATTCATTCCGGGGAACGGTACCTTCGAAATAAACAAAGCCGCCTTTTTTCTCTGTCTAATACTTTGGGTCATAGGTTTACTCATTGTTCTTGCGTTTATGGACTGGTCGGACGACAGTGTAAAGTGGGGCGCCATCCTTGGATTAATCCTAGGGACATTAGTTATTGTAGTCGTTTTATTTTTCCAAGCATTTTTAGGCATTTAATCCACCAACCATAAGCCATAGACAGGTCTTTCCGGTATCCTCGGAAAGTTAGATTTTCAAAAAAATCAATTTTTTTTCCCGGTAAGGACTCACATTCTTGCCCGGGCTCCTCTATGTATATGTAAGCCGATGACGCCAGGCTTACTGTAAACCCAGAGAACGGATTTTGTCAGACTCTTTTTTGTGTAACGATATATAACCCCGGCGTTTTGGATGGCTCCTTCGGACTTGTTTCCGAGGGGGCTTTTTTTATTTCCGAAAACAAGGAACACCTCTCCTCAAAGCTTTCATTTTGCTGCCGGTTTTACTTTCCAAAAGGTCATCTACCAAAAGTATTGTTGTAAAAACCCTCAAATTACAGGCGAAAATTCGCCAATCATCTTGAATTTCAGCGCCTTCCCAAAAAAAATTAGGAAACCTTGCGGCAGCCCACCATAATGACTTACCTTTGCACCGCAATTTTGTAAACCGTAAATAGTTAAAGCTATGTCAAACGTTGCAGAGAAAGTAACAGACATCATCGTTGAGCAATTGGGTGTTGACGCCGCCGAGGTTAAGTCCGAAGCTCACTTCATCAACGATCTTGGTGCGGATTCCTTGGACACCGTTGAGTTGATCATGGAATTCGAAAAAGAATTCGAAATCGAAATTCCCGATGAGGATGCCGAGAAAATCCAAACCGTAGGAGATGCTATCTCTTACGTGGAAAAAGCTCAGGCATAATATCACCTCCTCACCGAATCCCCGTTCCTAGCAGGGAAACGGTGCTATGCAAAGACAGAAAATCGCCATAGAGCGGTTTTCTGTCTTGCGGTTTAAAAAGGGAATCTATATTCCCTAAGAAGTTATTATCGCGAAAGGAAATTGCCGTTAAGGCTTTACCGAACCAAACCTTAAGCTATGAAAAGGGTCGTCGTTACCGGCATTGGCGCCATTACCCCCATCGGAAATGACCTTGCTTCCTATTGGGAGGGATTGATTACGGGAAAGAGCGGTGCCGCTCCCATCACCCTCTTTGATGCTTCACAATTCAAGACCGGCTTTGCTTGTGAGGTAAAGGATTTTGATCCGACCTCCATCATGCACCGTCGTGAAGCTAAACGAATGGACCGTTTCGCCCACTTCGGGATGGCTGCCGCTGAGGAAGCTTATAATGATTCCGGCTTGGACAAGGATTCCTTGGACTTGGATCGTTGCGGTGTTATCTGGGGTGCGGGTATCGGTGGTTTGAAAACCCTTGAGTCCGAAATCGAGGCGCATATCACCGGTGACGGTAAACCTCGCCACAACCCTTTCCTTATCCCGAAGATGATCCCGGACATCGCGCCCGGTTTAATTTCCATTAGGTTCGGGTTCCGTGGTATTAATTATTGTACGGTATCCGCGTGTGCTTCCGCTTCGCATGCATTAATCAATGCGGCGGATTATATCAAGCTAGGTAAAGCGGACGTGATTATCGCGGGTGGTTCAGAAGCCGCCATTACCAAAACGGGAATGGGTGGATTCAACTCCATGAAGGCATTGTCCGAGCGTAACGATTCCCCTGAAACCGCTTCACGCCCATTCGATGCGGGTCGGGAAGGATTTGTTCTTGGGGAAGGTGGCGCCTGCCTTATCCTGGAAGATTACGAGCACGCGAAAAAACGCGGTGCTAAAATCTACGCGGAAATCCTAGGCGGCGGAATGACAGCCGACGCGCACCACATTACCGCTCCGCACCCGGAGGGCTTAGGTGCATCCAACGTAATGAAACTCGCCCTTGCCGATGCACGTATCAATAAGGAAGACGTGGATTACATCAATGTACACGGAACCTCCACACCACTTGGGGATATCGCGGAATCCAAGGCGATCCAGCAAGTATTCGGGGATGCGGCGTATGATTTGAATATTAGTTCTACCAAGTCGATGACAGGGCACTTATTGGGTGCTGCGGGAGCCATTGAGGCGGTAGCTTGCGTAATGGCAATCCGCAACGGAATCGTCCCTCCTACGATAAATCACTTCGAGGATGATCCTGAAATCGATAATAAACTTAACTTTACGTTCAACACGGCACAAGAAAAGGATGTGAAAGTGGCGTTGAGTAATACCTTCGGCTTCGGGGGACATAACACATCCGTGATTTTTAAGAAAATCTGAGAGTAGGTTTTGATATTAAGGACGGCTAAAAAATTTTACAATCGGTTCTTTTCCAAGGAAAAGCTTCTCATCGGTAGAATGAGGGAGATTGTGGGATATACGCCATGCAACCTCCACCTTTACAAGAAAGCTTTTATCCACAAGCCTGAGCTTATGGATAAATACCAATCCGCCCGTAACAATGAGCGTTTGGAATTTTTGGGCGATGCCATGCTCGGAATGGCGGTGGGGGAATTCCTTTTCCGTAAATATCCGGGACACGATGAAGGTTTCCTGACCAAAATGCGTTCTAAAATCGTCAAGCGGAAATCCTTGAATGATATCGCCGGCCAAATGGAACTGTCGGAACTACTCCAACATTATAATCCGGGCGTAAGAATCAGCCCTTCCATGCTTGGGAATTGCCTAGAGGCTTTGGTCGGTGCCGTTTACTTGGATGCCGGCTATAAATACGCCAAGCGTTTCGTGGTAAAAAGAATGCTTCGTGGCGGATACTTAGACATCAAAGAACTAGAAACCTACGATGATAATTTCAAGAGCCAACTCTTGGAGTACTGCCAGAAGCACAATCGCATTGTTACTTACAAGGTGGTTAATAAATTCAAGCAGGATAAACGCGATAGGTTTAAGGTAGCCGTAGTCATCGACGATAAGGAAATGGCGACCGCGGAGGATTTCAACAAAAAATCCGCCGAACAATCCGCTTCCCACAAGGCACTTAAAACCTTGGGCGTTCTTCAAGTACAGAAAGCTACCGCTTAGAATTTGGCTCAATTAGGCAAATCTGTTGCTGGACTTTCAACTAGGTGCTCCTCTAAAATATTGTTATTCAGACGTTAGACGCTAGATGTTAGACATTAGACAGTTGTTTACTAATGTAACAGAACGGAGTCTAACGTCTAGTGTCTAATATCTAACATCTTGATTTTTAG
>JAHDDF010000839.1 GCA_020629475.1 Saprospiraceae bacterium | reverse complement strand
CGACCAATAGGACGACCAACCGTCACGCGAGAGTATCCCGGCGTATCCGGTTAAACCCGGTACCGTTCCGTTGAAAGCCGCCCTGCCGCGTTTTGAATGCGGATAAAGAAAGGTATAATCCGGGTTGGACAACACGTGCAGCCATGAACTGCCGCCACCGACTCGTATACCCGTTTCGTCAACGTGCAGAAGCCGGCCGTCAAGAAGCGCGGTCATGATCGAATCCGTTATCGTAAGGCATTTCGCGGATGATTTATCCAGCGCGGAGTCCACCGTTCCCACGTTGATGCCGTGTCCGTAAATATCCTCGAAAAGGGAGGAAATACTCCCGTGGGATAAATTGAATTTCACGCTTAGTAAAGTCACTAACGCTTGCACGCCCTTACCGTATTGCACGGGGGCGGGAACGTCGGAAGGAAAAACACCCTTGTTCGTTTTTCCGCAGCCCGGGCAGGCGCATTTCCATTGCCGGTATTCCTTGACCCTAAACGACGGTACCGGAATGTCGAAAACCTGCCGACGGGCAACCTCCTCCATGCCTTCTTGCCTCAACAACCGTTGACCGCAGCCGCAACGTCCCGGTTTTAAATCGACGACCTCATCCGCCCGCTCCACCATTTTTAAGGTATTGCCCTTATGACCCTTCTGACCGCCCCGTTCCTTGCCTTTCCCACGGGGCAAACCCGGTTTACGCTTGGGTTTGAACCTGTCGGAACTAGGCGGCTTCGAAGAATTACGGCTGTTTTGGTTTAATTGCCCCTCCAGCTCCTTTACCCGCAAGACGAGCGAGGAAACCATCTCGGACAACTCCTTGATTTGAATCTCCTGTCCCTTGATCTTCTCTCCTTGCTCCCGAATGAGGGAGTCTTGTTCCTTCAGTAAGTTATGGCAGTCCGGTATTGTAGAGGGATATTTCAATTACATATGATTTGAGCGATAAAATACGAATAACTTATTGTAATTTTATAGAAGAGCGACCTAAATAGTTACAAATAGAGGATGATACATGCGATGACGTAAAGTCCTAATATGATAATTATTCCTT
>JAHDDF010000838.1 GCA_020629475.1 Saprospiraceae bacterium | reverse complement strand
CGCGTTTGTAATACACCATTTCGCGGAGGTTCTTACGGCGGATTTGGAACAATTCAGTTTGCCCCGTTTCCATATAAATTAAAAGGTCAAGGAAATACCTATCCAACTTTAGGAAATCATCCTTGGGGATAGGTGTTGCCAATAGTAATTCATCCGCTAGGGTAACACTCCCCTCCACATATAAAACCAAGGCTCTTAAATAACAACACAAATCAGAATCTTCCCCGCCTTCTAACTTTTCCCTGTAGGTGCGCATGAATTCTTTTGCCTTCCCATAAAGACCTTCCTTCAGGTATGCGCGAACGATATTAGCAATCCGGTAATTGGGAATAACGCTTTGTTCCAATAATAAACCATGACTCAACAAAAATTCGGATACCTCCAAATAATACATCCTATACTGAAGATTCCCCTTATTTACCTCCTCAACACAAATCCCCAATATTTTCCCGTAGAAAAAATACCAGAGATACTCCTTCGTAAACCTTACCCCGTCCATTTCATAATCCAAAGCTTCACGAACTGCGAGAAAATCCTCTTCCGAACGGTTAAGAACCAGCAGGAATAACCTTATGTATAATTTTACGGACGGAGATTTTGCCGCTTCTGGAATTTGGTGTACAAAAGATGCCGAGGGCTTATTAACGTCCCCTAGGTATCCCGCCATTAACGCCTTCGCGCAATACAAGCGTAGCTTATTTTCAAAATAGTATTCGTCTAAAGCGGCATCCCATTTATCGAATGCAGGTAGCTTCCCCCTGTTTCCCCTATTCCTAATGTCCATGATTTCCATCTCATGGAATTTGGCTCGTTCCCAACCCCTATTACCGTCAACTAAGGGATTTATCATTAGTGCTTTCTCGTTCTGCCTGTAAGTGTATTCATAATTTTTCGCCAAACCATAGAAAAGATAGAATTGCTGTAATTCCAAGGCGGCATATAGAGGCTTATCCATTGTTTTCTGCCAAAGCCAATATGCTTCACATGCCTTAGGGATTTCATGATTGACCGCTGCCCATTCCTTTACGGAAAACGTGGTTCTTGCCA
>JAHDDF010000837.1 GCA_020629475.1 Saprospiraceae bacterium | reverse complement strand
TTGGGATTTGGGGAGTGGTAATGATTGGTAGTTTTTATGTAATGAATGGTAGGGTTTTGGCTTTGATTGGGTTTTTAATAAAATAAAGCCCCGCATCCGTTCTGGTGCGGGGCTTTATTCAAACCTTTCGCCAAGTCATTTCGGCTCGGGTATAGGTTTGGTACTAGAAATTAATCTTTACGCCAAGGTTAATTCCAAGGGCCGAATAATTCTCCCTTCTGGCCAAATCCTCCATGGGCATATTTTGATCATAGGTAGAATTATAGGCTTCATTATTGGAGTTCTCGTCCAAGTTATCCACGTAAATAATTTGCGCTTCGTAGGTCGGTACTTCACCGATATTCTCGTAAAGCCCAAGGGCATCGTAGTTGAATTCTTCAAAATCATCTACTAAAGGAATGGCATTATAAATATCAATGGCCGTATTAATACCGTTCGCTAAATCATCCAAGGTAAGGGGTGAACCAGCCAATTCGTAAACGCCGTCGTACTTGGTAATATTCGTTTCATTGGATTTGATGGTCAATGCCGTAAAGGTTAGTTCCCCGAATACGGATATCCTATCGGAAATATTATAATCCATACCCAAAGAGGCATCGAAACCCAAGGAGAAAGAACCGGTGGATTCCGCTGCTGCATCTACCGTACCCACCAATGAAACGCCGCCGTCCTCAAAACCCGGAATGGCTACCCCGAAAAACTCGGTAGGAATCTCCGAAGTAGTGAGCGAACCGTCGATAGTGGAAAAGGTAGTTCCGGCAACGGGAACCACTAAACCCACCCTAGCATAGGGATTGATTTTACTTCCGCCGCCTTTGATGACCAAGGAAGGGGTGACGCGGATTTGGTTGGAATTGCTGGTGATACGTTGGTAGATATCGGCATTTAAAATAGAAAATTCTCCACCGCCGCCTTCAACGCCTAAGGGCAGACCTTCGTAGCGTACTTCGGATAATTTTGAACTACCCCGGAAGTAATAAACACCTAAATCAAGCCCAACGTGCTTATTGAACATATACCCGATTCCGCCGCCTAGGTAGATGCCGGC
>JAHDDF010000253.1:2951-6404 GCA_020629475.1 Saprospiraceae bacterium | reverse complement strand
CAATTTCCGCTTCTATTGATTCCAAGAGAACGGCAGGCTCATCCTTGTCTTCTTCAAGAGGTTCTAAATTCGGAGTGTTTTCGGTTGATTCGACCTCGTCTTCATCATCAAAATCCAACTCGATATCCAAATCCAAATCGAGCTCGTCATCACCTATCGCGTCTTCCTCTTCTTGGAATTTTCTTTCCAAATCGGACGGAAGGGAGAATGATGCTACCTTTTCCTCTTCGGGAGCTTCCGCTAATTCATCCGTACCTTCCTTGAGTTTGGACTCCTCTTGCTGTTTTATCAAGCTTTCCAATGCCTCCGTAATGGCATCATCGATTTCATCAACTTCCTTTTCAACGATTTCCTCCTCGGCTTCAATTGATTTTTCAAGGATTTCAGGCTCGGAAACTTCAAGCTCCTCAAATATTACTTCGAGTTTTTCTTCCTGCGTTTCATCCTTTTCTTCGGAGATCACTTCCTCCATAGGTGGAATAGCATCCACTATTTCCTCTTCGGCCTGGTTTAAAACCTCGGGTTCCTCTTTTGAGTCTAATTCATCAAGCGTTTCTTCTAGATTTTCAGGAACCTTATTTTCAAAATCTTCTTCAATCGGAGTTTCTTCTTGGGGAGCGGAAGATTCCAGCTCATTTAGGATAAGTCTGTCTTCGGGTTCCTCAATGGGATTTTCGTCATCAGTAACCCAAGTGTCGTCCACCTCCGGGCTTTCTTCCAAGTTAAGGCTCCAATCTTCCTCCTTCCTTCCCTCCGCTTTTCCGTTGGCAACCAATCCATCCGAAAAGTCAAGTACGGGTAAATCCAATTTTTCACCTTCTCCTGGATGTAAATCCTCCAAAGCTAAAAACTCGAATTCCTTTTCTTCAGGTATACCTTCCTTTTGCAATAATGAAAACAAATTCCCACGATCCACGGAATAGACGGATGCCATTTGAAGGTTCCTGTCCTTGTCCGTGTTTTCGTCCATTCTGCTTTTCAAAAGCAATAGGTAACGTAAATTTTGGCAATAAGGATATTGGACCACCAAGGTCTTTAGTTCCTGGTAACTGATTTTGAACAGTTGGGACGGGTCCTTTAAAAATTGCGGAAATGCCTCCGGGCTCATGCTATTTTTTCCTTGTTAATGCCTTAAATAAAACGGCTTGTTAAGTTACGTTTAGTGTTTCCGGAATGAGTAAAGACTCGTAATTTATGCTTTTTCACCAAGAACCGAAAGCCTTGTCGAATATGTCGTTTCGTAATTGCTCAAATATTTCCTCGATTAAGGCATCTTGAACATCCAAAAGGTTAGTGGCGGCATCAAAGTCACTGAAAAAAGTGAAACGCTGTTCCCAGCTTTGTTCCTCGTCCTTGTTATCGGTTAATTTAACGTTTATGCCAATGGTTAAACGACTCAATTGGGTGGTTTCACCCGCCTGCGGAGCTTGAGCGCTTACGTTAAACATTACCACGGAACCCTCGAATTCCAAATCCGGATCTATATCCGAAAAACTCAGCCTTGTTTCAGAGCGAATCTTATCGTTTAAACTATCGGAAAAATCCCTACCGATGGTAGCGGGAGCATCGGGCACGGAACTATTGAATGCTTCAACAAAAAAAGTATTCAAATCAGGTCTGATACTCTTCGTATCCATGGTAACGTTGCAGGTTGCCGAAGTCAACAAGCAAACGAAACCAAAACCTGCAAGTATTTTCCAAGGGAATTTCATGCTAAACATTATTTATCGGTAAGCCCGTAAATCTGGATTTTACGGTAAAGCGTCCTTTCCGATATTCCTAACTCCTCCGCCGCGTCTTTTCTTTTGCCGCTATACTTTTTTAGCGCTTTTTTAATGAGTAACTTTTCCATATCCTCCAACTTCAGGCTTTCCTCCACCTCCTCTGATTCCGTGAAGTGGGAATCAGGGTTATGGATAATCAAGGGTGGTTCATTATTACCGAAGTCCTCATTTCTCGGAGGATCGAAGCCCCCCGTAGCAAAACCGAATTCAGCTTCCTTAGGAAAAGCATCAAAATTACTAATGGGTTTAGGGCGGTCGGTTTCCGGTCTTGGCGGGGAACCAAGTAGATTGCGCATACCCGCGAAATCGTTTACCCTAAGGTTATTGTCTTTAATAAGTTCGAAAATCAAGCCTTTGAGATCATTTAGGTCCGCCTTCATTTCAAACAACAACTTATAGAGGATTTCCCTTTCCTCCATATTTCCGCTTGAGGAACTCGAAGAGGTGTGGATTACAGGAAGGTTGCGATTCGATAATTGGGGAACGATACCCAATAATTCCTCGGCGGTCACTAACCTTTCCCTTGCTAAAACGGATACTTGCTCCGCTACGTTTTTTAGTTCACGGATATTACCGGGCCAAGTATATTGTTCCAATACTTTTCTTGCCTGTTCATCGAGTTGGATAGGGGAGGAGCCGTATTTCTCGGCAAAGTCCACGCAGAACTTCCTAAAGAGCATGTAAATGTCCTCAGGGCGCTCACGTAAAGCGGGGACACGAATAGGAACGGTATTTAAACGGAAGTATAAGTCCTCCCGGAATTTTTTCCCCTTGATGTTTTCCATCAAGTCGATATTCGTGGCGGCAATGACCCTTACGTCCGTTTTTTGCGTGCTTGATGAGCCGACTTTGATGAATTCCCCGGATTCCAAAACCCTTAAAAGTAATGCTTGGGTTTCGGAAGGCATTTCGCCGATTTCATCCAAGAAAATAGTGCCTCCGTCCACCGTTTCGAAATATCCTTTCCTTTCCGAACCCGCACCCGTAAATGCATTCTTGGTATGCCCGAATAATTCGGAATTTATGGTTCCTTCCGGAATGGCACCCATGTTGACCGCAATAAACGGGTTGTGTTTCCTTGCGCTTAGTGAGTGGATAATCCTTGAGAACACTTCTTTACCTACACCGCTTTCCCCGGTAATAAGGACACTCAAGTCAGTGCCCGCTACACGAATAGCCGTGTCCAAGGCGCGATCCAAATGGGGGGATCTGCCGATAATACCGAAGCGCTGTTTTACGGATTGTAGGTTCATGTATGCTAGTGTATCTAAATACTCTTATCGGAAAATTAGGATACCAACTTGCCCTTCAATGTGGCACTGGTGGCATCGTAAACCTCTACGGTACAATAATCGCCGGGCTGTAAACCTTCCTTTTTAGGGAAAATAATCATCTTATTCTGGGAGTTTCTTCCCTTGAAATCCTGATCGGATTTCTTGGAGTCACCCTCGATAAGAACCTTAAAGGTTTTTCCTATATCATTTTGGTTGTGCTTGAAGGAAATTTGGGTTTGAAGCCTGATGATCTCGTTCAAACGACGTTTTTTGACTTCCAAAGGAATATCATCTTCGTATTTCCTTGCGGCAAGCGTTCCCGGACGTTCCGAGTAAAAGAACATGTAGGACATGGAATAGTTGGCGAATTCCATCATCGTGAGGGTTTCCTTGTG
>JAHDDF010000253.1:0-2851 GCA_020629475.1 Saprospiraceae bacterium | reverse complement strand
TGTACTAAAGCCGTCATTTCCAATAATTTGGCAAAATTGACTTTATCGCCTGTTTCAGGGTTTTCCCACAGGTAGGAATCCACGTTTTGTCCAAGGAGGGTTACTTCCTTGTATCCACGGTTAAAAAGTTCCGTGGCTTCCGCGATAATGCTAAATGGTTCACGGCTCCTTTCCCTTCCTCTGGTGAATGGAACAATGCAGAAAGAGCACATGTTATCACAGCCCCTCATAATGGAAATGAAGGAGGTAACTCCATTGGAATCCAAGCGGACGGGGTTTATGTCCGCGTAAGTTTCCTCACGGGAAAGGAGGACGTTTACGCCTTTGTCGCCACCATCCGCATCAGCGATAAGCTGAGGCAGGGAACGGTATGCATCCGGGCCGATAACCATATCGACCAAACGTTCTTGTTCCAATAACTTGGCTTTTAAACGCTCCGCCATGCAGCCTAGCACTCCTACCAGAACACCGGGTTTTTCCTCCTTGACCTTATTGAATACCCTAAGGCGCTTTCTAACCGTGTCCTCCGCTTTTTCACGAATGGAACAGGTATTGATCAAAATCAAATCCGATTCCTCCATGTTACGGGTAGGGCCATAACCGGCTTCTCCAAGAATGGAAGCAACGATTTCACTGTCGCTAAAATTCATTTGGCAACCGTAGCTCTCGATATAGAATTTACGACCCTGGTTTTCGGAAGGGGATAGCTGTTCCTTGAAAAAAACATCCCCCTGTTTTTTCTCGTCTATGGTCTTGTCCGTGAGGGTGCCCTCATTGGGTTTGTATCTCATGGTTTTCTTGTCAATTTCACGCGGGGAAAAATGCCCCGATAGCAAAAGCCGGAAAACGAAAGAATCGTTCCGGCTTTCGGTAAGGCAAAAATAGTACTTTTTTACCTTTATGACAAAATGTCAGTAGGATTGCCTTCCGACAATCCCACCTTTTTGATTTTATGATGGATCTTGATTCGGGATTTCCACGGTATCCTCCTTAGCGTTTTTCAACATGGAGCGGACCAATCCGATTAAGAATACGCCTACCGTTGCGTCATCAATGAATCCCACACCGGGAATGGCAAGGTTGGCAAGGTCGATGATGTCAGGCGCCACGATATAAGCCAAGCAAAGAATGGCTAAAGCTCCTTTTCCAACATTCTTCATGATTGCATGAATTTTCGTTATGGACTTATTTGTCCGATTTGGTTTTCAATATAATTGACGGAATAGTGATGATTTGGGAACACCTAACTCGACGAATCCTAGGAATTTTAGGACGAATCAAGATTTTGACGCAGTTTCAAATTAATTCTTTTCTTTGCCGCAAGCAAAAAATATTTCCGTTGCATCAGGTTTTTATTCATTTCGGGGGGAACTTAGGGAATCGAAAGGAAACTATTCTTTCAGGGTTACAGGCAATTTTAGCAAACGGCAAAAACAGTTTTGTTCGGGTTTCATCCCTTTATGAAACCGAGGCATGGGGAATGCCCAACCAATCCGATTTCCTGAATGGTGTTTTAGAAATAAAAACGGAATTGTTTCCTAGGGAGTTGATGGGATTTCTTTTGGATGTAGAAAGGATGCACGGGAGGGAGCGAAGACAAAAATGGGGTCCTAGGACTTTGGATTTAGATATGCTTTTTTATGATGATTGCATATTAAAATCCGCCTTTCTGGAATTACCTCATCCAAGGATGCAAATGCGGAATTTCGTTTTGGAGCCATTAGGGGAAATTGCACCATTCTTCAGTCATCCCGTTTTTGGAATGACAATCAAGGAATTACAGGGCTGGTGTCAAGATTCCTGCGAAACTAGATTCCATTCCTCCTTGGATTTCTTTCCTTTTGATCCTTAGCTTTCCTTACATTTGCCTTCGAAGCAAGCTCATAAACCATACTCGAAAAACCCATCATGGCGTTTGACGTCCCTTATAGTTTCATTGCCGTAGAAGGTAATATCGGTGCCGGAAAGACCACCCTTTGCCATAAATTGGTCAAGGACTGGAATGCCCGCCTTATCCTCGAGCAATTCTCGGACAATCCTTTTCTCCCCTTATTTTACAATGAGCCTGAACGCTACGCCTTTACCGTTGAGTTGTTTTTTATGACCGAAAGGCACAAGCAACTTCAAGAGGCTTTCAATACCCCTGATTTATTCCAACCGCTAACCGTAGCGGATTATTTTTTCGTAAAGACGCTTCTCTTTGCCGGAAGGAACTTGAAGGATGATGAGTTAAATTTATTCAGAAGACTTTTCCATGTACTAAATTCCACCTTTCCAAAGCCTGAGCTCTTGGTGTATATCCATCGTCCGGTAGAGGTTCTTTTGGCAAATATCGCCAAGCGTGGACGAACGTATGAGCAGGATATTTCCCCGGATTATCTTAAATCCATTCAAGACGCTTACTTCGATTATTTCAAGACGGAAAATAAGGTCCCAATCGTGGTTTTAGATATGGCGGATAAGGATTTTGCCGCTGACGATGATGTTTATGGTATGATTAGGGAAAGGATGAAGGAAAAGCATTCCCCGGGGCTGGAAATGATTTCAATTTAATACCGCTGTTCCTACTACGTAGAGACGCATTGAATGCGTCTCCTTCCTCGATTTAAGACTTTCCGTTATTCCAAAATTTAAGGCTGATCTCCCTGAATATTTCCTTGGGTTTTATCTGGTGGAATTAGACGCATTCAATGCGTCTCTACATTTAATTGGAAAGAGGTCGGAAATGACCGACATGAGCAAAGAGCGTCTGTAAGGGCGCTTCATTGTAAGGGCGCTTCACGTTACATGTGGAAAAAGTGATAAGATTTAATGAAAACACCTATTTGCCACATGATTTACCAATAAAACA
>JAHDDF010000252.1:2724-6410 GCA_020629475.1 Saprospiraceae bacterium | reverse complement strand
GAAGCCCTGAAATCAAGGCAAGAAAAGCATCAACGCTATGCCAATCCTTGAAATCAGAGGGTGCAAAGGTAAGGTCTAGCGGTAGAATACCCTTCAATTCATTCATAAAATCCGTTATATGTGCCTTATCCTTTTTGTAGACTCCCGCTCCTAGGTTTTTATTTTTGACCAATCCTCCCGGATACGTTTCGTGTAGGTTGGTCATGGGTGAGATTTCATGTATCTCATTTTTCAATTTTATCGCCCTTGCGGTAAGACCACCCAAGAACATGGGCGACATGCTTTTTAAATCCCTGTCGCATTGTCGATAGAAGTAATCATTATATCCTTTATATAGGTAAACACCCGGAAGTGAAAGAGGCGCATCCAAATAGACAAAATCAGGTTGCTCCTCCCCTATTCTTTCCTTGATGAATTTGTCCGCGTCCTGATTTTTCACGGTTCCGGCCAGATTGATTATCCCTTCTTTAAACATGGCGATACGCGTAGTTCCTGCTTTTTTATTTCCGTAGTCAATCCCCCATATCTTTGATTGCAAATTCAATAAAAAGAAAATTTTAAATGAGTAAAATAAATTTTTAAAAATTATACATCAAATTGCATCCACGGGTGTCGGAGGCATCCATCCTTCCTAGCACCTCAAAAGAGCCATCTTCATATACTCGCCCGACATCCTCAATTGCCAAGAAAGAAATGGAATCAACGTTAGCTAGATCAATGATATTTAGTCCTCCTACCCTTCCGGATCGGGTCATAGAAAGCGGATCCGATAACTCGCGGGTAAAAACACGCATGGTTCTTCCCGGAAAAAACAACCCGTCCCCCTTTGAATAAGCTTGGCTTAATAGTTCCGTCATTCCATATTCAGAATGGATGACGTCTACTCCTAGGCCTTCTCCTAGAATCTTGTGTAATTCCTGCCTTGTCAATTCTTTTCTCCGTCCCTTCATACCTCCTGTCTCCATGACAATGGTATCGCCCGGACTTAAATCATGGTTCTCAGCAAGATCAAGCAAGGCAAAGCTTACACCTATTAACAGTGTTTTTCCCTTGAACGGTTTTTCCAATTCTTTTATCAAATCCGTGAACTCATTCAAGTAAAATCCACCGGAATGTGCCTTCTTGATAAACTCCTGAACCATTCTAATCAACGAAGACCCTTTACGTTCTAAGTATGAAGGAAGTAGAGCAAGTATTCTAAATTCATTTATATCCCCGTATTGGGACTCAAACAGAGACAAGGCAATATCATCGTACCAAGATAAATCCTTCACGAAATGTCTTGCTGTTTTATTCCCTGAAGTACCGCTGCTTGTAAAAACAGCCTCCTCCAAAAAGTTGCCGGACTTTATGGTATGGGACTTAAAAAAGGAAACAGGAAGAAAAGGAATACCGGAAATATCGGATATATTACGCGGTGTTCGATTGAGCAAATCACAGAATTGCCTGTAAAGGGAATTGTAGGCATATTGGTATTCAAATACCTCCAAGGCGACATCATTGAAATTCAATGTGTCAACTTCCCTAATTTTTTTGCGAAGTTCTTGCCTAACATGCATCTATAAGCCCTATAAAACCGTTATAAAAATACCTATAAAAATACCTCGGTGAGGTAAATCATAAAACAAAGATATTTTGAAAAGGATTATCCTACTCTCTATACCGTTTATTTTCTTGATTGCCTTAATCGGTTGTACGGATCCGCCGGACTATCCCATTGAACCCGTTATTGAATTTAAAACCATGACGAAAAACATCATGGACCAATCGGAATTCAATGATGATTCCTTGACCGTAATATTTACCTTCACGGATGGTGACGGAGATCTTGGCTCAAATCCGGAGGACAATCAATTAGATGTATTCCTTACGGATACAAGGGACGGATTCTTGGCGAATCAATACCGTATTCCATTTATCCCCCAACAAGGAGTCGGAAACGGTATTTCAGGCGAAGTCGCGATAAAGGTTTTCTCTACCTGCTGCATTACAGAGGTGTTCCCTCCCTGCTTTACCACGGCACCTGACATCCCGACGGATACGGTCGTTTATCAAATTCAAATTATGGATAGGGACAGTAATTTCAGTAATACCATCCTAACTGATCCGATTACCTTGAATTGTTTTTAATCGGCCGGTAAAATTTTACCTGAAACCTCCCCGAAACCAATTCTTACACCATTTCTTTCCCCGTATCCGCGCATGGTTACGGTATCTCCGTCATTGATGAATTTGCGTTGACTGCCATCAGGCATATCAACGGGCTTGGTTCCTTTCCATGATATTTCCAACATGGAACCGAAGGACCCTCTTTCCGGTCCTGATATGGTTCCGGAAGCACACATATCACCTACCTTGACGTTACAGCCGTTTACGGTGTGATGCGTCAATTGTTGGCACATGTTCCAGTACATGTACTTAAAATTGGATTCACATACGGTTTTGCCTTCCCCGCTTTCAGGATTGATATCCACGAAGAGATTGATATCGTAATTCCTATCCTCCGTATTTTTTAAATATGGCAGTGGTTCAGGATCATTTTGCTTAGGTGATTCCGTTCTAAACGGTTCCAAGGCATCCAAGGTTACTACCCAAGGAGAAATGGAGGAACCGAAGTTCTTACCAAGGAAAGGCCCTAGAGGAACGTACTCCCATTTTTGGATATCCCTTGCCGACCAATCATTGAACAACACTAGACCGAAGATATGCTCCTCGGCACTATCCATAGAGATGGTATCCCCCAGAGCCGTTTCTTTTCCGATAACGAATGCAACCTCCAATTCAAAATCCAACAGTCTACAAGGACCGTAGACCGGCTTGTCGGCGCCTGCGGGCATTTGCTGTCCTTTGGGTCTTTTCAGGGGTGTACCCGATACCACGATGGAAGATGCCCTTCCGTGATATCCCACCGGAAGATGCAGCCAGTTAGGAAGCAAGGCGTTATTCGGGTCACGGAACATACAGCCAACGTTATATGCATGGTCCCTGCTGGAGTAAAAATCAGTATAGTCACCTACTTTAACCGGCATGGACAAAGTCGCCTCTGAAGCAGGAATTAAAGCAGAAGCCATCAAGGATTCATTTCCTTGTAACTCTTGATTTCCCTCTTGGAAAATTACGGAGATGCGATCTCTTACCACCCTGTTTTGAGCCTTGCCCAAAGCCATGAAATCGTTGATGAATTCATTCTCGAAAACGGATGCATCCAATCCTAATCCGTCAAACATACCACCATGATATAGTTCAGCTAAATCGATTACGGTATCACCTATAATGGTGGCAAGTTTATGCCCGGACTCCCTAACCACAATCCCGAAGGGAATATTCTGGATGGGGAAATCAGAATCGGCGGGTACTTGAATCCAAGATTTCAAGGAAGGATTATTGGCTTTTATCATGGTATAAGGTTTTGCTGCCGCGAAATTAAAAAAAGCCGCAGGACTTTTCTTCCTGCGGCTTTTAAATTGAGGTTTCAATTACACTAATTTCTCCATGTCCCGGACCAACATCCGTTTCCGGTTAAAGGTAAGGACGTTTTTATTTCTCAATTCATTAAGAACCGTAGTTACCGTCTGTCTAGATGTAGCAGTTAGATTGGCGATTTCTTGGTGGGTCAAAAAATTGCGCACCAGCATTTCGTATCCTACCCTTTGCCCTTTGGTTTCAGCTAGCTCACGGAGAAACTC
>JAHDDF010000252.1:0-2624 GCA_020629475.1 Saprospiraceae bacterium | reverse complement strand
TTATTCGGGCAAAAAATACCGGAGACATCAATATTCTCTAAATACCAAATGGATCCTTCCTTCATTTTACAAGCAGGTTTAGAACGCAATAATAACAAGCACTTTCGGGTGTTTTGTTGAAATGAAGCACATATTTTCAGTATGGATCAAGACAAATCGGTCTATATTTATGAATGTTCCGTAATGACCGAGTAAAAGAAACCCTGGATTTTTACTACAAAACCTACAATGTCCCTTCATTTATCAAGGACGATCCCATTCTTATCCCTAAGTCCTATTCCAAAAAACAGGATATTGAAATTACCGCCTTTTGGACTTCCATGCTTGCTTGGGGTCAAAGAAAAACCATCATTTCAAAATCAAAGGAGCTTTTTGGGATCATGGATAATAGTCCCCATGATTTTATCCTTAATCATGGGGAAAAAGATCTAAAGCGTTTGGAACAATTTAAACATCGTACGTTCCAAGGGATTGATGCCCTTTATTTTGTTGACTTCCTACATCGATATTATTTCGAACATGAATCCCTTGAATATGCTTTCGTGAAAGGTATAAAAGATGAAGACGAGGATATGATAAATGGTTTAATCGGGTTCCATGATTTTTTCTTTGATTCTGAAAACGCACCTAAGAGAACCAGAAAGCACGTTGCTACCCCTGCTAGGAACTCGGCATGCAAACGCTTAAATATGTTTCTCAGATGGATGGTCCGAAAGGATAAAAGCGGTGTGGATTTCGGGATTTGGGATTCCATTCCCGTTAGTAAACTCTTGATTCCGCTAGACGTTCATGTAAGAAGGCAAGCGGAGAAATTAGGTTTACTAACCAGAAAGCAAAATGATTTCAAAGCGGTAAGAGAACTAACCGGAATACTTAGAACATTTGATCCTGAAGACCCGGTGAAATATGATTTTGCCCTTTTTGGAATGGGAATTGCCGAAAAAGAAACAATTCGAACCCTTAAATAAACGATTTGTTTAACTTTGCGTTTTAAAATCAACAGCTAGTCGGATGCTGAAAAGACTATATATCAGGAATTACGCCATCATTGAAAAGGTGGATATACCTTTTTCCGATGGTTTGAACATCATTACCGGTGAAACCGGTGCAGGTAAGTCCATCCTCCTTGGGGCGCTTGGTCTGATTATGGGTAACCGGGCTGATACGAAAGCACTTTACGACTCGGGTTCCAAATGCATTGTTGAAGCAACCTTCGAACTACCGAAAAGAGGATTTAGATCCTTTTTTAAGGAAAATGATATTGATTTCGAATCGGAAACGATTATTCGAAGGGAAATTACCCCTTCCGGAAAATCACGTGCATTCATAAATGATACTCCTACTACCCTCGCCGTCCTAAAAAAACTGACTTCTAGCTTGGTGGATTTACATCGACAGTTTGATACGACGGATATACACAACGTTTCCTTCCAATTAAATATCCTTGATGCATTAGCTAAACAAGGAGGTAAAGTAGCGGAATACAGGGAGCAATTCCTAGCCTACAGAAAAAAGGTAAAACGCTTAAACGAACTTAAATCCTTGGATGAGGAATCGCAAAAGGAATTGGATTTCCTTTCTTTCCAACTCAAGGAATTGGTGGAAGCGGATTTAACCGAGGGTGAACAAGGGGAATTGGAAAATGACGTAAAGACCCTTTCTAATGCTGAAGAAATTAAACGGGTATTAGGGGGAACCTATCGGGTACTATCCGAGGATGAACTTTCTATCCTAGGAAAAATCAAGGAGGTTTCTTACGAGTTAAATAGTATCAGTTCTTATTCCAAGGATATCGAAAAAGTTCAAGGTAGACTAGAAGGTTTAATTGCGGAGTTAGAGGACCTTTCCGGTGAAATGGAAAAAATCGCGGATGATACGGAACACGATCCGGCAAGGATTTCGGAAATCCGGGAGCGATTAGATACCATATATAGGCTCCAAAATAAACACCGTCTAAATTCGGTGGAAGAGCTTATTGAACTCCGCGAGGAAATCACCCAAAAGGTAGAAGATATGGGTGACCTTTCCGGGAAGATAGAGGAATTGGAAATTGAAGTTTCCAAGGAAAGAAAAGTCCTTGAAGCCATAGCCTTATCCCTTTCCGAAAAAAGGAAATCGGAAGTTGAAGGATTTAGGAAAAAAGTCAAAAGGCTGCTTTCCGAATTATCCATGCCTCATGCTGACCTTGACATCCGGATTGAAAAAACACCGGAATTAACGCCTTCCGGTTCGGATGAAATAAAGTTCTTGTTCTCCGCTAATAAAGGCATGAGAATGGAGGCCCTCAAGGATGTGGCTTCAGGTGGAGAGTTATCCCGTTTGACTCTTTGTATAAAATCCTTGGTAGCCGGTGCATTATCCATGCCTACCATGATCTTTGATGAAATCGACACGGGTGTTTCGGGTGATGTTGCCTTGAAAATGGGCTCCATCTTAAAGAAACTAGCCAAAGGGCATCAGATCATAACCATTACGCATACGCCACAAATTGCGGTGCAAGCGGATTCCCACTTCTTTGTATATAAAAACCACAAGGGAGAAAAAACGAAAACGGATGTACGCCAACTCAGGGACGAGGAGCGTGTAACCGAGGTAGCTACCATGCTAAGCGGAAGCCCTCCGGG
>JAHDDF010000836.1 GCA_020629475.1 Saprospiraceae bacterium | reverse complement strand
GTTTGTTTTTATAATCCGCTTCCGGAATGTAGTTTTCTGAAACCGGATAAATTCCGTTAAGTTTGGAATAAGAATATCGATAAAACTCTATTTCTAAGGGGGCGTCTTGAGGGGTAAGTGAGAATTGTTCCTTGGAATATTCTTCTAGTTCCTCCTTGGTGGGTGGGGGTATATTTAATTCCTCGTATATATTCGTTCTTATTTCCAGATCGGAAAAACGTTCTACTTTTATTATAAATCCGTTGTCATTTAAATGGTAAATGGATTTATAATGAGCGGAATGTTTTTCTACATTAATGATTTCATCATTTTTGTCGAATGCTGTTTCCGTAATTTTATTTTTCGAATATTCGTAATTGACGGTACAGATAGGAAAACCCCCAAATCCTGTTTTTTTACCATCCCTAAGGAACTCAAGTTTTGTTACCCGGTTTTTCTTATCTACGGTTTCCTTGATGAGTTTGTCATGATCCGCCCTATTCCATACGTCAACGACTAAGGGTCTATCATCCGAGTATCCAACATAGATAATATGATGAAGAATACTTTGCCCGGTTTTACAGCCGCTGAACATTATGATGGTTGCCGTAAAGCAAAGTATAAGAATCCCTACGTGTTTTTGAAAAGTCATGGACGGGTTCTTTTAGAAACGAAATTATCGCCAGTCCCTAAATTTATCAATCAAAGCCGTCGTAGAGCCATCATGCCCCTCAACCGCATCCTCGGAAGTCAATTTAGGAAGTACCTTCTTCGCCAATTGCTTACCAAGCTCTACACCCCATTGGTCAAAGGAGTAAATATTCCAAATAACACCTTGCGTAAAGATTTTATGCTCGTACATGGCTACCATTAGTCCTAGGACGTAAGGCGTAATTTTCTTTACCAAAATGGAATTGGTAGGACGGTTGCCCTCAAAAACCTTGAAAGGAAGCAGTTTGGCGATTTCTTCCTCTGATTTGCCTGCCGCTTCCAGTTCCGCTTGAACTTGCTCCTTGGTTTTACCCATCATCAATGCCTCAGTTTGGGCAACGAAATTGGCAATCAATTTCGGATG
>JAHDDF010000835.1 GCA_020629475.1 Saprospiraceae bacterium | reverse complement strand
TTTTTCCATGTCACGAAGCCGCGATTTCCGGCTTAATGCGTTATATTCATGATTACATTTCTGGCTCAAACTTTAGACTTTGGAACTACCGCGTTCCAAGGTCTTTTTTTTGTCGGGATTTAGAAATTTCATCCAAGCATTTCCTTCAGTATAGGGCTTGTCGCCTATGTCCTTGCTATCTTTGGGATTCTTAACCACTGCACCTTAAATGAAGCCCTTAAAGTTTATTCTCCCTCCGGCATTCCTTGTTTGCCTTAGCGCCTGCGTTCCGTTACGTTCGATTTACCTCGGCGCGCCTAGTACTCAAGATTATAAAAGATTCAGTAACGAAAAAGTAGATTGTAAAGCGCAGGGTTCATCCTTTTCCTTTGAAAAATCCAAGGAGCCCAAGAAGTTCATGATTAATGATAAAACGGAAAGGGTAAACTTGTTCCGGACATTGACCGAGGTGCTCGAGAAGCATGCTAGCACCGCATTTTTGGTGATACAAAACGATGAAATCCTTTACGAGCGATATTCCGACGGAAATGATTTCGATACCGGCTTTGCTTCCTTTTCCATCGCCAAGTCATTTACTTCCGCTTTAATCGGGGTTGCCATAGATGAAGGTTTTATCAAGGATGAGAACCAACCCGTTTTGGATTATATACCGGAACTTTCCTCCAAGGAAGGTTCGGAAGGATTAACCATTAAACACTTGTTGAACCATACTTCGGGAATTATTTTCAAACTTGCCGTTGATGCCCATATTTATTACGGTAAGGATGTATGGAAAGGCATCAATAAACTAGAGTTCGGTCCGGAGCCGGGAACCAAGCAGAGGTATGCCAATATCAATACCATGTTGTTGGGAATTGTATTGGAACGTGCCACGGGTAAGCCGGCTTACGATTATCTAACCGAGAAGATTTGGAAACCCCTAGGGATGGAGTCGGATGCCATATGGTCCGTGGATAAGAACGGGATTACTAAAACGTATTGCTGCCTTACGGCAACGGCTAGGGACTATGCTAGGTTTGGTCGCTTGTACCTTAAAAATGGTTTGTGGGAAGGACT
>JAHDDF010000251.1 GCA_020629475.1 Saprospiraceae bacterium | reverse complement strand
GCCTCCTTGGCGCTTTTTGCGCAAGAGGACGGCATGACCCAATACAACTTTACCGTCCATTTTGAATCCGGTAGCCATGAACTTAGCATGGAAGCAATGGCAAAATTGGAATTGGAACTGATCCCGCAATACGGGGCGGAAACACGGCGGATCAAATTGGTAGGGCACACGGATTCTCAAGGCTCCCCCACATCGAACATGGCTCTTTCCCGACGGAGGGCGGAAACCGTAGCCGCCTTCCTTAGGGATAAGCTTTCTTTTAGCGGTCCGTTGAGTATGGATTTCAAGGGAGAAAACGAGCTTGCCATCCAGGATGGCGACAAGGATTTCAAAGTAGAAAACCGAAGGGTGGAAATCATCATTTGGACAAGGCATGAGCCGGTACTTTCCTCTTGTATCATTCCGCCCGTTGAAGAGACGGAAATAGATTTACCTGAAATGGAGGAAGAGCCCACAACCGTAAAAATGGACATCCATACATTCCTTGAGGAGGAATTGGATCAACCCTCAAAATACTTCAAGGTAAATGCCCAGGAAGAAAGCCAAATCATCGGGCAGCAAGGAATAGCCGTACAATTTGATGCCAATGCGTTTTGCTATTGCGATTCCAAGGAAACCGTTACCGGAACGGTTGAAGTAGAACTCAAGGAATACACGAAACTCTCCCAATTCGTAGGAGGAAATTTGAGTACACAATCCAACGGGAGATTTTTGGAATCCGGGGGAACGGCATACGTCAACGCGGAAAAGGACGGAAAGAAAATTTGCTTGAAGGAAGGCAAACCCATGAAAGTATTTTTCCCGAAAGACGTGGAAGATAACGAGCTAGGCATGCAAACTTTCCTAGGGGAAAGGGATACGGATGGCTATATGAATTGGAACCTTCAAGAAGGGGAAAATAGATTGGTGAATTATACGCCGCTATTAAATCGTAGGACACCGGGAGCCTCCAATGGAGGAAAGCGTAAAAGAAGAACCTTTTGGCAAAAGGTAGGTGCATTCCTTACGCCTTCGAAAGCAAGGAGGGAAGGAAGGAAAAGCGCGCGCGTAGCACGAAAGCTGGAAAGAGCACAAGGTTCCGATTTGAGTATGATACGTTCCAATAAAGAGCTGAAGGAACTCAAGAAAAACGTTGAGCAATTTAGACGAGGCGATGATATAGGTAAAATTCCCGACAACGTTATCGATTACTACATCCTGGAAACGAATAACCTAGGCTGGGTCAATTGTGATGTATTCAGGAATTTCCCAAGAACGGAATTCGTAAACATGGATATCCTTTTATCCCCCTCTGATGACCTGATGGTAAAAATGATTTTCCCGAAGTACAACGCCATTTTCGATGGCCGACCCTTACCGGATGGCACGGGTTATAGAATCCCTTCTCTACCTAAAGGGGCAGGCGCAAAAATCCTTGCCATGAAGTCCGGCGACGAATCCTATCAAGTCGCATTAATGGACGTAAGGGTAGGAAAAAACTTCTCGGAAAACGATTTGGTTTTCCAAGAACAAGACGCCAAGCAATTGAAAGCGACACTCAGGACTTTAGATAGATAGATTTACACGTTCTCCTAATTTTGACCCTATGACGTGGGAAGCCCCCTTAGCGATTGTTTCGCGGGGGGCTTCTTTTTATTTTAACGCTTTTAGGAATTGTTTTTGACCTTTGTTTCCGTACCTTCATTTACACCGAAACACGACATTATCATGAAACAACTTTTCTTTCTTCCCTTTTTATTGATTTCATTTTCATCCCTTTCCGCTCAAGGTTTAAAAAACTTGTACTTGGAATTGGATCTTGTGCGCTACGCCAAGGAAACCGGTGGCACACCGGGTTATGAAAACAACTACAAGCACGGTTTTGATTTTGTAAGAGGGGCAGGAATCGGTTATTCCTTCCATCCCAAATGGAGTATTTATTCCAAGTACAGAAGGATAAACAATACTTTTTCCGGTCAATCTGAGTTAGCTCCCGTTAAGGAGGTAGGCCAAACCAAAGGTCATGAATTCAATGCCGGGATAGAGTGGGCTCCGGGTTCCGGAAAACGGCGTTTTCACCTTAGTTATGCCTTTGAGGTTTTCGGGGAATTCGTTGCCTCCACCGGCAGTTGCCATATTCACGGTTGGTGCCCCGTAGGAGAACCGGAATATGAACTTGCGGAAAGAAAAACCATGATTGGATTCGCACCAAAACTCCGCTTCAATTTCAACTTGGCAAAAGGCTTCTCTCTCTTTGCGGACGCAAGGGTAAAAGTGGGCAAAGTTTCCATTCATGAACCGAACGAATTACCTCCCGGGCACGTCGTAAATCAAGCAGAAGGTTATTGGTTAAACTCCTACGATTCCTTGAACGCCCTAGGTATTAAATTCTCATTCTAAAATAACTGCCATGAAACATCTAATTTTTTCTGTCCTCCTTTTTCTTATTGGATACACCATCCAAGCACAAACATTCAAGAAATTTTACTTGGAGTTAGACCTCGTACGATACACCAAAGAAACCGGCGGTCTTTCAGGATATGAGAACTCCTACATCCACGGTTTCGATTATATCCGGGGTGGAGGAATCGGCTACAGGATTTCCCCCCAATTAAATGTCTACACCAAATACCGTAGAATCTACAATAATATCACTCCTGAAAATACACCTGACTCATATATTAACGGAACCGACATCACCAAGGGACATGAATTCAATGTAGGTACGGAATGGGCGCCTTGGGCTGATAAAATTTTCCACCTAAGTTTTGCCGGGGATATCTTCGTTGAAACCACCGGTTCAAAGGGAACATGCGGGATTTACGGATGCACGGTAGGAGAACCGGACTGGATTCCTGCCGCTAGAAAAACCCTTATCGGATTGGCTCCTAAGCTACGCCTCAACCTGAAAATATATAAAGGATTCTCCCTCTTTGCGGATGCCCGGGTAAAAATCGCCAGAGGCATTGTCAAGGACGCCCCGAATCCGAACAATGACGCATTCGGGAAAAAGAGCCCGAATCAAGAAGGTTATTGGTTAAAAAGCTACGACACCTTAAACGCCCTAGGACTCCGTTTCCTTTTTTAAGGAACTCTTCTTTAAAAGGCTTTTCCCTTGCAGGAAAAGCCTTTTATCTTTTGATTAAGATTCCCCTAAGAACCCTTATGAAGAAATCTTGCGTAATTGATATTACCTTTTGGTACTTCCTCCGTCTAACCATAAAACCATTACCATGCGCAAGTTCCTTCTTTTTGCCGTTTTGGGCTTGATGCTTTCATCCTGCCTGTATCGACCCCTACCCGTTGAATCTCCTGATGAGCCACCTTATGAACCGGTGGACAAACGTCCGGTCGCCCCCTTGGAATTCATTGTGCAATTCAAGGAAGCCGGACAAAAGGAAGGCTTCGAAAGGGATTTTGCCGGAGAAGGTATTTTCCACTTGAAACGCATTGCACCCAATCCACCCATGCACCTCTATGAAATCAAGACGGACCCTAGGAGGGAACAAGAAATTTTGGAAAGAATGAAGACGCATGAATCCGTGGTCAATGCCCAAACCAACAAGGAAATCCAAGGAAGAAACTAAGTAATCTTTGGTTAAGTTATTCCTAAAGACCCGTCACGGATTAGGGCAATACCGGAATAATAATAACTTTATCTTTCCAATGGTATTAACGAACCATTGTGATATCCTCAAAAATATTGACCCCTAAAAAAACGATAAGTAAAATAAAACGATTGCCATGCATCGTAAAACCATATTTGCCGTTCTTCTTTTAGCCGCTTTCGGGTTCCTTGCTTTCCAAGCGGGGGAAAAGGAAGCCGTAGCGGAAAAAACGGAAGACGATACCCTTACCACCATCGCTTTCGGTTCCTGTAATAAGCAGGATAAACCACAAACCCTTTGGGGACCAATCGTAAAGGATAATCCTGACCTTTGGATTTGGCTGGGGGATAATATTTACGGGGATTCAGAGGAAGCCCACATCATGAAGGGGAAATACGATATCCAACTCAACAACAAGGATTACCAGGCTCTCATGGAGACTTGCCCTATCATCGGCACCTGGGACGACCATGATTACGGTAAAAACGACGGGACCAAACACTTCCCCGCCAAGGAGCAAAACAAGGAGCTTCTCCTTAATTTCCTAGGTGTACCCGAAGACGCACCCGTTCGTGAGCGTGAAGGGATTTACCAAGCCTACAATTACGGAAGCGGTGATAAGAAAGTGAAGGTTATCGTTTTGGATACCCGTACTTTCCGTGATAAGGTTTCCCGTGGCCCGGCTAAAAAAGCCTACGTCCCTGATCCCGATGCGGATATCCTTGGGGCCGAGCAATGGCAATGGTTGGCAAAGGAACTTAAATCCAGTGATGCCGCTTTGACTTTAGTGGTTAACGGAAGCCAAGTAATTTCCCGTTTCCATCCTTATGAAAAATGGGGTAACTACCCTACCTCCCGTAAAAAACTCTTCAAGATGATCGGGGATCTTTGTCCCACCGGTGTAGTTCTTTTGAGCGGTGACCGCCACCACGCGGAAATCTCCAAGGTTAATATCCCGGGCATGACGCATCCTTTGTATGAATTCACCGCAAGCGGCATGACACACAATCGTAAATACGATGTTCCTGAACCCAATAAATTCCGCGTAGGAAAAAAATGGAACAAGCTGAATTACGGGGTAATAAAAATCAACTGGGAAGCAAGCCCGATTGTGGTTACCATGGAAATCAAAGGGGAAAACGGAGAAAGGTATCAAGAAACCTCTTTTGAGGTTACGCCTTAATACGATTCCATAAGGAATTGCAAAAAGCCATCCCAAAAGTATATTGAGATGGCTTTTTGCAATAAAGGGCAGTGAGTTTATCGTTACAATATTTTGGACACGATAAATCTCCGATCCCATGAAATCAAGATTACTTCTCTTTCTTTTTCCCTTATTTGTTTTTGCTTGTAAAACCCCTTCGGAGGTAACTACCGATAAACCTGAGGAAAAAATCCCCGAGGAGATTACTCCTAAACCTGTTGTTACCAAAAGCTTTGTAAGCATAAGAGGAAAAAGCGAGGTTGAGGGCGAGCATAAACTCATTTATTCCCCGGTTCATAGCGATTTTTATTACCCCGGTTTCAAGAAAAACATCACCATTGGTGAATCCGGTCAATTCGAGTTTAAATTCCCTTGCCAAGAGGTTGGTTTTATAAATCTTTATATCCCGGGTGTAGGAGGTGGACAGCTTTTGGTTTCCCCGAGAAAAACCTACGAAATAGGTTTCGTATCCGATGCCAATAAATCCGGTAAGCTGGAAGTCTACGGGGAAGCCGGCAAAAGCTACCCCACCTTTTCTACCATGATGAATCCGGGTTTCATTTATGAGGGATTGGCAAAATACGACCATGAACCGTCAAGGGCCGCAATGCTCAATGTAATGGAGCAAGATTTACGATTGGACATTGAAAATCTAAGAGTCCTAAGAAATACCCAAGTCATATCATTGGAGGAATATGAATTGGCAAAACTCGACCGTGAGTTATACTACGCCGCCCTTGTCCCTCAAATAACAATGAGTGAATTTTATGAGTACGAACAAGAAACACTTACCAAGGAACAAATAGAAGTATTGGAAAATCATTTCAAGGAAAACCCGCTCAACCCCAAAATGATGAAATCCAAATGGTTCAAGGAATATGCGGAAGCTTATGTCTTCCTGAAACAGCATACGGATGCACAAGGGAATCCCGTCCCCGCAAAACCATATGATGCCGAGACCTATCATACGGAAATGATTTCCGGCTATAAAAATTACCTCCCTGCATTTGCCCATGAACCATTAACGGCTGCTACCTTAAACTACGCGGGGCTTTCCGCCAATTTCGAATCCGATTTATACCCACTTAGTGAAGGATTCATCAAGGATTATCCCGATAGTGAATATTTACCTTACCTCAAGGATTATCATGAAGGATGGGCGGCATACGAAAGAAGTAAGACCGCGGGCTTTCCTGAAGGTGTTACCGTAATCGAAAGTTCCGAGGTAAATTCCAAGGAGGAATTATTCGCCTTACTTAAAGGCAAGAAGCAATTCGTGGATGTTTGGGCTACATGGTGCGGTCCCTGTAAACAGGATTTCACGAACGGGGGTGAAGGAAAAAAACTCTTACAAAAGGAGGGATACGAAATTTTCTACATCTCCGTGGATGATGATAAACGCGACGGCAAATGGAAGGAATTAATAAAGTTTTACGACCTAAAAGGAACCCATATCCGCCTTTCCAAAAAAGTAGCGGATGAACTGCAATCCGAACTAGCCGGCCCTACAGGTACCCTCATGCTTCCTTGGTATTTTATGACGGACGAAAAAGGAAATATTACGAATGATTTCGCGCCAAGGCCCTCCTTTCCGGAAATTTTGGAAAAAGCATTGCGAGGAGAAAAAACCGGATTTACCAATCCTTTCAAGGGCAGTTAAGTACTTATTAGCTTGTACTTTCTCATAAGATTTTGCTTA
>JAHDDF010000250.1 GCA_020629475.1 Saprospiraceae bacterium | reverse complement strand
CGGTGATATTAATGATGACGGATTCCTTGATATCGTTTCAAATGTAGCAGGACCGGAACTTTCCAATCTTTGGATGAACCAAGGCGAGACAGGGAACTATATTAAAATAAAAACCACGGGCGTTATTAGTAATAAAGATGGAATAGGTACTTGGTTGGAACTTTGGGTACAAGGGGAAAAGCAGGTACGCTACACCACCTGCGGCACCGGTTTCCTAGGACAAAATTCGGATTTCACCCACTTCGGTTTAGGAAATGCCACGATGATTGACTCCTTGAAAATCACTTGGCAAACCGGGCACATTGATGCCCTATATGGCATTGGGACAAATCAAAAAATTACCATAATAGAAGGCTCCACAACCCAAGGGGAAATATACTTGGACGAGGATTGGCAACAGGAGCAAGACAGCACCGTAAGTACAAACGCATTATTTGATATTGAAATAAAAGCTTATCCCAATCCAAGCAAAAACCACGTCAATATACAAGCACCGGGAACCGAAATCCAAGCAGTGGAGTTATGGGATGCACAAGGAAGATTAATCCTAAGGGAGGTATTACAAGGTGAAACAAACGATTTAAACACCAGCCAATTCCCTCAAGGCATTTACTTCCTTTTCGTTTATACCAGAAACGGAATCAATAAAAGAAAAATCAGCATCCTGAGATAACCATGAAAAAGACCAATGCCATGCGCCTTTTAGATAAGGCAGGCTTTACATATCAACTCCAGCCCTACGAATACGATCCCGAAAATTTGGACGTATCCCTCATCGCGTCCCAAAACGGGCTTGCCCTGGAATCCATTTATAAAACATTGGTATTACAAGGGGATAAAACCGGATTAATCGTTGCCGTCGTTCCCGGGCATTGTTCCTTGGACTTAAAGGCCGCAGCTAAAATTAGCGGTAACAAAAGGGTATTTATGCTGCCTCAAAAAGACTTGGAAAAAAACACCGGATATATCCGTGGCGGATGCTGCCCTTTCGGGATGAAAAAGAACTTTCCGGTTTACGTTGACCAAAGAGGGGAAGACCTTGAAACCTTATTCGTAAACGCCGGCAAACGCGGTATACTCATCGGAATAACCCCGGAAGCCCTTGATAAGGTGGCCCGCGCTACCTTTGGTGAAATCGCGAGTATCAAGGAATAAAAAATCAAAAATAACCCCTAAAAACCAATAACACTGAAGGGTTTCACCTCTTCTTTTCCTAGATGAAAAGAAGCAAAAATCACGACTGAGACGGCTTCTTCACGCTCCGAAACCACCAAAATCCTAGGAATAAATAAAACTCGGTGCTTATCTATTTTTCAGGTTAAATCTTCCTCACTGTTTTCCGTGCATAGTTATTTACCGCCTCGAACAGTATTTCTTCCTTTAACGGATTTTGATGCTTTCTCCACTAAACCCGTCAAAGGTCGAAAATGTCCTTACTTTCTAAATCCTTCCTATTTTGAATAGGAAAGATGGTGCATAACCGCTCCTCCGGCATTAGCTGGTTTAGCGGAGAGGGAAGAAAAAAGTCGATCAGAAGAAAATACTGTTCGAGGTGGGAAATTTCTTTTCCAATGAAAAAGTAAGGGAGAATAATGCTTGAAAAACAATCATCCACCGAGTTTTATTTTCTTCAGATTTTTTTCTTTCATCGTAGCGTTAAGAACCAGCGTAAGCCGTGATTTTTGGTTCTTTTTATCTAGAAAAAGAACATCACAAAACATGGGCAATACTATTTGTAAAAGGAATAAAACACAAATAGAAAAATCAATCCTTCTTAAACGTAATCCAAAGCGTATGATACACCCACAACGGTAAAAACGCCACCGCACAAGCTACATAATACCAAGGACGAACCGGATACAAATACAATAACATTCCCGTACCAAAAAGTGACGTCATACCCACAATCCAAATCATGTACTTCAAGTAACCGCCACGGCTAGGATAAGCATATTTAAGCGGAACAAAATGAAGCACCGAAAAGACAATCACCGCCGCAAAATTCCCCCAGTCCGATAAACGGAAAACAAAGAACATAAAAAACGCCACCGCATTCCACATCACCGGGAAGCCGATGAAATACATATCCTCGGAAACCATCGGTTCCTTACCGTAATAAATAGCGGAAACCAGCAAAAGAACCGAACAAGCCAAAATCCGTATCCATTCCGGTTCAGGCAGCAGATAAACCACTTCCCCATCAATCACCCAATGCGCCTGGTATAAGAAGTAAGCAGGAATAATGGCATAGGTAGCAAAGTCTACTACAAAGTCAATATTCTTACCCGACATATAAGGCAGTACCTCAAGCACGCCCACCTTTCTTGCCAGAATACCATCAAAGCCATCAATCAAAAACGCGACAAGCAACCACAGCATGCATTCCGCAAAATTATTCTTGCTAATCGCGATGATCGCCATCAAGGCGCAAATGGTACCAAGTGCGGTAAAAACATGGACGCCCCAAGCGGCAAGTCTCCTAGAAATAGTATGATTTTCTCCTGACATCCCCGAATTTAGGTATTTTGGGAAAAATTAGCGCAAATGAGGGCAATCATTACAATCGGACTACTTTTTACCACCCTTCAAATCTCCATAGCCCAATGCTGGAACCTAGTATGGGCAGATGAATTCGACGGCACTTCCTTGGACCTTTCAAAATGGTCATACCAAACCGGTGGAGGCGGCTGGGGCAATAACGAATGGCAAGTTTATACCGCCGGACCCAACGCCAGCGTTGGAAGCGGTGTACTCTCCATTACCGCGGATTACGATGGTACGACCTACACCTCCTCCCGTATCAGAAGCATCAATCAGGGCGATTGGACATGCGGAAAAATGGAAGCATCCATCAAAATGCCGGAAGGACAAGGTATTTGGCCCGCCTTCTGGATGCTGCCGACGGATAACGTATACGGCACTTGGCCCGCTTCAGGGGAAATTGACATCATGGAATACCTCGGGCACCAAACCAATATCACCCACGGTACGGCACACTGGGGCAACGCTTGGCCGGATCACCAATACCAAGGACAATCATACACCCTTCCCTCAGGAGGATACAACGATGGCTTCCACACCTTTACGGTAGAATGGGAACCTACGGAAATCCGTTGGTACATGGACGGCATACAATACCACAGCATAAATACCTCAACTTTATCCGGATACCATTGGCCTTTTGACCAAAAATTCCACTTCCTTTTGAACGTCGCCGTAGGCGGTAATTGGCCCGGCTATCCTGACGCTACTACCATGTTCCCACAAACCATGGAAGTGGATTGGGTAAGGGTTTATCAAGAATTCCCTGACTTGGAAATGGAGGGAGAAGTAATCGTATCACCGGGAGAAACAGGACTCATTTATTCCGTTCCCGATATCCCGGGCACTACCTACTCTTGGTCAGTTCCTGCGGGTTCAAGTATAACCTCCGGTTCAGGAACACATGAAATTACGCTCACCCCGGGCACTACCGGTGGTGATGTTCAAGTAACACTAAACAATGCTTGCGGCACCACGGTTCTAGCCAAAACCATCGACGTAACCTTCAACCTTGTCCAAAATCCCGGGTTTGAAGAGGATTTGACAAATTGGGGCACCAATGCCTATAACGGAGGTTGGGCTAATTTCAATATCTCCACTACGGACGTGTACGCGGATTCAAAAGCTTGTTGCGCGGAGGTAACCTCACTTGGTGTCGATCCTTGGAACATCCAATTATCTCCCGGTGATTTCCCCATCGAAAACGGGGAGGATTATACCTTCAAATTTTGGGCAAAAGGAGACCAAGCAGGAGATAGGTTAAACCTCGGAATTATTAATGCAAGTACCTTCGCTTATTATGGCGGTACCACTTTCACCATGACCACTTCATGGCAGGAATACATTTTTGAAATTACGGCACCCGCTACCACAATGGCAAAAATCAATTTCGATTTAGGATTAGACCTAGGGACTTATTGTATTGATGAAGTATATTTTTCCAAAACATCAGTACTACCTGCTGAATGGGGTATTTTTTCCGGAAAGGAAAACGGCAATAACAATCATTTATATTGGACAACCTTATCGGAAATAAATACGGATTATTTTACCATCCAAAGAGCAGGGAATGATCTTCGTTTTACGGAAATAGGAAAAATAGATGCCGCCGGGGAATCCTTGGAAAAACAGGAATATTATTTCACGGATTCATCCCCCTTGAATTCATCCTATTATAGAATTCAATTAACGGATCAAGACGGCAGTATTTCCTATACACCCGTTATTGAAATAAAAAGAGAAAAATCACCCCGTTATATTCAAAAGCAAAATACGCTTGAGTTCTTTAACATCGATGCAAGTCAAAACATTTCAATCTTCGGGATTTCAGGCGAACGGTTATTGTTTAAGCAAATCACCGATTCCGAAGAAATAGACCTCTCCGCTTACCCTCCCGGATTATACATTCTTCAATTCGAGGACGGGGAAAGCCATAAAATCATGGTACGATAAGAATTGTTTTTCATGGTAGACGAATACGAAAAGGAATTTTCAAACAAGGATTTTACCAAGGACCGGCTACCCAAGGGAAATTATGAATGTTGCACCTTTAAGAATTGCAATTTCGAAGGTTCGGACATGTCGTTTCTCTCCTTGGAGGAATGTACATTTACGGGATGTAATGTAAGCAATGTACACCTTACGGAAACCGCCGTTAAATCGTGCATTTTCAAGGAGTGCAAAATGCTGGGATTACGTTTTGAAGAATGCAAACCTTTGCTTTTTTCCTTTGAAGCGGAACGTTGTAATTTGAATTACTCGTCCTTTTATCAATTAAACATTAAAGACCTTTCTTTTAAGGAAAGCCAATTACATGAGGTGGATTTCACCCAAGCCGTTGCCGAAGGCATTCAAATCATTTCATGTGATTTAAGTAATGCTAAATTTGAAGGGACCGAACTAAGCAATGCGGATTTTTCAGGCTCCTTCAACTTCAATATTTCCCCTAGGACGAACACCATAAAAAACGCTACATTTTCAAGGAGTAGCTTAGAAGGATTATTGATTGATTTACAAATAAAAATCAAGGAATAGCAATGCCCGAGAACCCTACCAAATCAGCCGAATCTATTCTTCATATATACAACACTTCCGTTAAAAGTCTAACGGAGGAATTCATCGCTAAATGTGAGTTATTTGATCCGTATTATAACAAAACCATTTTCCACTTATTCCACAATAGAAAATCTGAAGGCTACGACAGGATTGGGATAATTGGCTTGTACAGGGATAAAATTGGAATAAGAACCAATATAATTGGATTGGAGTATTCACACATCCGCTCCAAAGTCATCAAGAAACATACATTTAGTTTTACGGCACAAGTAAATATTTTTTTTAGCGAGAATAACTATAGAGTAAGTACACCTTCGAAGGTAAACATTGTAAAACCTTATGGTATCTCACTTAATCAAGAGGAAATAGATTTCATCGTTTTCATGGAAATGGGAAGACATAAACTTTCCATAAAAAATAAAAAAAGAGAACTCGAAAAAGAGGATAATAAAAAGAATAATATTGAAATAGAAAGAAAATTTTTATTGCAAAATAAAGACTGGAAACAGTACACTCATTTTTCCGAGGAAATAGCCCAAGGCTACCTCAGTTCCGTTCCTGAACGCACCGTTCGTATTCGAATAAAAAACGAAACGGGCATCATTACCGTCAAGGGAAAAACCGAAGGGATTTCCAGAAAGGAATTCGAATACGAAATCCCTTTGGAGGAAGCCCAAGAATTATTAAAATTATGCGAAGGCTCACCCATCCATAAAATACGCCACAATGTAGTTTACGGGGATCAAGCATGGGAAATCGACGAATTCAAAGGCGACAACCAAGGGCTTATTATTGCCGAAATTGAATTGGATAGCGAGGATGAGGAAATCAAACTCCCGCCTTGGATCGGTAAAGAAGTGAGTGATGACACCCGGTATTTTAACGCCCATATTTCAGGTAAGCCATTTAAGGATTGGGAATAAATGCAATCCCCATCCGACATATTCACGGCTAATCAATGGATGATTACCAATGCAGGGCTTAATGAAATAATATCCGCCTTCCAACCTTGGAAGACCGAACGGGGAAGTACCTTATTAGAATGCTTAGCGTATTATTCAAACGGAAGTGAATTGGTCATTACGGAACAAATAGAAGATTTTCACCTCATCTTCGGAAATCAAGCTTTTACCCATAAGACCCACATTATGGATTGGGCAGAAAAACTTTCAAAAAATAACAAACAGGTACTTGGATTGGGCTGTGACGCGTGGTGTGCTTTTTTCGAATATTACTTCGCCGAAAACGGGGAAGTAAAAAGATTTTACAGAATCCTAGACGGTGAAGTTTCGGAATCCGGTACACCCTTCCCTTTTGAAGATAAAAATTGGAATGATTTAATTGAGGATAACAAACGGGAACGCGTAGAGGAACATTTCTTCTTTTCTCCGGATACAATCCCC
>JAHDDF010000249.1 GCA_020629475.1 Saprospiraceae bacterium | reverse complement strand
CGGATGATTACGCCGATGTTATTATTCATTTAATGAATATTGAGGGCGATGAATTGGATAAGGTAAATTCAGGTGCCGGTGATTTTAGCAAATGGGGCATAAGTTGGACGGCAGTAGGTGATACCATTCTTTTACGAAGCAGTGATATCGGATATAAGAGCTGGGAGATAAGCGGTGGGCGTTTGTCAGAAATACAAGGGTCTAAATAATTTTGTTGCTTTCAATGCCAAGGAATGATTACCTTGCCGGGAAATCTTCCGCATCCCATGTTCAAACGGGTATACGTAGAAATATCCAACATTTGCAATCTCCAATGCTCCTTCTGTCCCGTAGTGGAGAAGGACAAGAAACGCATGGAATTGGATGAATTCGAGGGCATTCTGAAGCAAGTAGCGCCCTTGGCTGAAATCGTTTGCTTGCATCTTCTAGGTGAGCCATTGGCGCATCCCCGGTTTTTAGCGATTTTGGATATTTGTAAAAAATACAATACCCAAATCGACCTCACCACCAACGGTATTTTAATTAAAAAATACAAGGAGGATATTATCAATGCGGAATGCATCCGGCAGGTAAATTTTTCCTTGCAATCCTTCAAGGATAATTTCCCGGAAAGGGATATTGAACCTTACCTCTTACCCATTTTTGATTTTACGAAATCAGCACATGAAATCCGCCCTGAATTATACGTGAATTTCCGCTTATGGAACCAACAAAGCAACGCCTCGGATAACGAGGATGTTTTTCGGAAAATAGAGTCTTATTTTAATATTGAAATCAACCGGAATATTGAAGTAGGCGCCATTAAATCCAAGCGCGTTTGGAACCGTTTATATTTACATTTTGATTCCCGTTTTGATTGGCCTTCGTATTTATTACCCGACCAAGGGAACCAAGGGCGTTGTCACGGTGCGGTAAACCATATCGGTATCCATGCGGACGGTTCCGTAGTTCCATGCTGCTTGGATAAAAATGCGATAATTAATCTCGGAAACGCCAAGGAAAAACCCCTAGTGGAAATCCTTCAAAGCGACCGTTTTATCGCTATGCGGGAAGGATTTAAAAATGGTAAACGGGTAGAGGATTTTTGTAGGCATTGTACGTTTATTAACCGATTTAGTAAGAAGAAAAAAGTACCTCAGACCTCCTAGGTTTAATACCGTCGATCGCCGTGGTCGTAAATAATAATCCGATATGTCAACGAAAACCTAGGAGGTCTAACTACCACCTGATGATAAATCCCTCCGAATAAACCCTACAACCCCATCCTCCATATTCGTCCCCGCAATAAAATTCGAAACATCCTTCAACGGCTGCACCGCATTTCCGATGGCAACGGCACGGGTATCAATCGTAAACATCGGGATATCATTCACGTTATCCCCGAAAACGGTAACATCACTTAATGCAATATCAAGACGTTCGGCAAGACGTTCCACCATTACGCCTTTATTGGATGCAATATCATGGATAGATAGCCAAAACCAACCCTTATCGTAGGGGTTTTCATAATAATGATATTCCAAAGAAGAAGGATATTTCTTTTCAATATCAAGGCAAATCTTTTCCACGATTTCCTCCCTGTCAATGACCGTAAAACTCAATAAATCACTACGTAATTCCGCCTTGAAATCGGAAATAAATTCCCGTCTGGGGTCCTTGGCGGCAAGGAGGTCACGCATGTACCATTCCAAGCCCGCATTGTTCATTTCCCCGTGGAATAATTTATGTTTTCCATCCTTGACCGTGGAAATAAACGGGTGGGTGTTATACCCTAAAATAATATCCAAAACCCCTTCGCGGATTTCATCACGGATGGTTATAATATCTAAATAATCACCTGAATTATAATCCGCAAGAATAGACCCGTTACTACAAATAACAGGTAAGCGTAAATCCAATCCTTCCAAAATGGTACTGGCGGAAACCCAACTTCTTGCCGTAGCAATGGTGAAGGGCAAACCCTTGGAAATCATTTGATTTAGCTCATCTTTCGCTTTTACCGAAAGCTCCGCATTATCATTCAATAAAGTCTTATCAAGGTCGGATATATATAATTTCACACTCAGCCTTTATGTAAAGAAAGATTCAAGATAAGTCGATTACTTAACTATTAACTCATTCACTCCTTAACTACTACAACCTTTTCATTAAGTTCTTGCCCGTCATAGCGGAAGCCGTAAGTAAGCCGCTAGCCAAAGCACCGCCTACACCGCAGCTTACCACGTCCTGACCGGTCAGGTATAAATTCTTAATCGGCGTCTTCGGTCTAAGGAATTTTTGCTCGAAACGATCCGGTGTATTTTCCAAGCCGTATAATTCGCCGTAAGAATAATTCACGAAGTGTTTTGTGCTTAGCGGTGTACCAAGTTCATAATAATCCAAGGCATCCCTTAATTGCGGTTCGTATTTAAATAAGATTTCCAATAAACGTTGGGATAATTTTTCTTTTGCCGCCTTGTAATCGTCGCCACGTTTCATCCAACGCGTACCGTCCCACTCCTTGTACCAACTCCAATCCGCAAGGGTAATAATATCCACCGCTGATTTACCGGGATACCTATTTTTCCAATCCGGATCTTTGGCGGAAGGGAAGGAAACATAAGCCACCGGAATATCCGAATCAGGATCTTTCAAGTAGTTGGTAATATTTTCATCGTGGTCGTAATTATCCGGATAAATCCAATAATTCGCCTTTTGCATTTTTAGCTCTTCCTCGGATTTATTAAAACCGACATACAAGCAAACATGACCGATGGAGGGTCTAACCTTTTTTAAGTTATTCTCCAACTTGTGTTTTTGTACGCTTTCCTTCGGAAGCATTTTTTCATAGGTATTAAAAACACCCGCGCTACTTACTACCAATGGTGCCCGGTATTCATTACCGTCCGCCATTTTTACGCCCACCGCTTTATTTTTTTCAATAATAATTTGATCTACTTCGGCATTATTGAAAATCTGTCCGCCTTGGTTTAAAACGGTAGGTGCAATGGAATCGAAAATAACGGAAGAACCGCCCTCGGGATAAAAGCCGCCATTGATATAATGTTTGAATAACATGGCATGCATCAGCCAAGAGGATTCAGCCGGTGGGGAACCGTAATCCCCGAATTGCCCGCAAAGGACGGCAATCAATTTTTTGTTACTCGTTATTTCTTGTAATACCTCAAGAGTGGTAGTATTCCGCTTCAAGGCTTTTTTACGTAAGCTATTCCCGATAATGGCACTCACCGCACCGGGCAATGCACGCTCCATAAAGAAGGTGCGCTGGTCACGTTGCGTATCCAAGATAAGCTGCATGTATTTATCAATGGCCTCGCTTTCTTCAGGGAAATATTCTTTCATCTGATCCATCCAAGCCTGCTTCCCCTTGCGGTAATCATATACCTTGTCCCCGAAGATCATCTTATCGTAAACCGGCCCCATATCCACCCAGTTGATGGGCGTATCGCAGATATAATGGAACATCTTATTCAACATGGTTCCCGGACGGTGCACATCACCGATATAATGAACGCCCACGTCCCACTCGTATCCTCTTCTTTTGAAAACATGGGTAAATCCTCCGGGCATGGCGCTCCAATACCAAACATCTTTTTCCTTCCTTGGATAAAAATGCCGCCGTTGTCATTCCCCCAAGCCCGGAACCGATGATAATGGCATCGAATTTCCCTTCGGGTTTGTCTCTTTTATAGGACAGGCTTAAGTCTTTCATTACATTGGTTTTAATGAACCCAAGATACGGGAAGTCTTCAATGGGCTTATGCTAAAGACGTATTTTCAGTCAAATGTGGCGCTTTGGGATTGTGGCGGATCACATTCTTGAAATTCGCTTGCCTTTGAAGGTCAAGTATTCCCCCATCAAGTTTGCCGTCATGCAAGAATGAATGGGTAAAACCCCGATAATATCTCCTACCCGGTATTTTTCGAATACCTCGTCCGTAACGGATAGGGTGCCGTGTTCTTGGCTCAACTTGGAGACATGCGACCAAAAATCCGGCTCCCCGATGCATCCTTCATCCAAGGAAACCACCCAGCCATAAAAGGGTTTTCCCGTAGAGGGATGAATCAGGAAATCCCTGGCGAAATGAACGGCGCCACCATGAATAATCAGGCGGTTTCCTTCCTCGTGTTTCGCTACGATGGGGCAAGCCATAGCCACCGCAATATCCTCATACTCACAACTCCCGATAAACGCTTGCATGACATCATAAAAAACATAATTTCCGGGTCTTATCTCATCCGCCCAGGACAAGTCCTCCACTACACTGCAAATCGGGGTGTCACCAATGGATAAACTTATTTCCGGATACTTTTCCTTAAGCTGTTTTTTTAAGGATAACAAGCGTTCTTTTAATTCAATATGAACGGTATTTATTTCCTCTTTTTCTTGTGCCTCATATGAGTTTCCCGCATGAGAAAGAAAGCCTTCAAAAATTAAATGATTTGATTTTTTTATTGCAATAATAAGCTCTTCAATTTTTTCAATTTCCGAATACCTTACCCCTGTTCTTCCGTACCCCGCGTCAATTTTTATTCTAATAAAAACGGAGTTTTTTAAATGACCACTTAAGTATTGGATGGCTTCAATATTTTCAACCACCAAATGCAATTTTATTCTTGAAGCAAGATGATTAATCCTCTCTATTTCCCTAATGTTCACGGGGAAAGCAAGCGTAATATCATCCCATCCATCCTCCTCAAAATAACAAGCCATATCCAAGGAGGAAACCGTTATTTTAGAAGTACCAACCTCCTTAAACAAATCCCCAATCTCCTTGGAAACATGTGTCTTAAAATGCGGTCTTAAACAAAGGTCTGAAGCCTTAGCTTTTTCTTGCATGGCTTTAATATTCTTTCTACAAATTTCCTCATTCAATAATAATGTAGGAGAAAGAATTAATTTTCCTAAACCACCCTCTAATTCGTCATTCGTCATTTGTCATTCGTCATTATCCCAGCGGAATAGAGCGCACAAACGCCGTCTCAAAAGCAATCGTCGTATTCGTTCCTTCCACGCCTTGAATGGGTTGAATTTTTTCGTAAATGATATCCCGTAAATGTCGGTTATCCCTCGCGAATATTTTTACCAAAATTTCATAGCGTCCGGCAATATTCACGCATTCCACAATTTCGGGAATTTTAGATAATTCCTCTTCTATTCGTTTGTGGGACTTCCCGTCGTCCAACATAATTTGGGTGAAGGCGGAAGTTCGATATCCCAATTTCCAAGGATCCAGTCTGTACGTAGCTTGCCGCAATACACCGGATTCCTTCAACTTCCTGATTCTTTGATGTACCAAAGTATTGGAAACCTTCAATTTTTTGGATAGTTGGACCAAGGGGATTCGAGCATCCGAAGTCAATTCATCCATGATGCGGATGTCTATCGCGTCAAATTGATTTTCATGCTCCATAGGAAAATATATAAGTTTTATTTTGACACTAATATACTTAATCAAACGGTTAGTTTGACGTTATATCGCTCAAGATATTGAAATTTGATTTTAGTTACTTGAAATTTGTGGTGTAATTAAAATCGTAAAAAAATGACATTATCATCCATCTTGACAGTAAGCTTGATTCTATTCAGCGTCATTGACATCATTGGTTCCCTTCCCGTTATCATAAACATGAAAAAAGAGGGGGTGGACATTAATCCGCTTATCGCCACAAGTACGGCCGCAGCCATTATGCTGGCTTTCTTGTTCGGAGGTTCCGCTATCCTGGGTTTATTCGGGATTGAAGTGGCGTCCTTTGCATTAGCCGGTTCCTTGATCATCTTCTTCATCGGATTGGAGATGACCTTGGGTATCCGCCTATTCCGTACAACGCATGACGATGGCGGTTCCGGCAGTATCGTGCCTATCGCTTTTCCATTATTGGCAGGAGCGGGAACACTAACCACGATCATTTCCCTAAAAACGGAATACGATACTTATAGCATCCTCGTCGGAATTCTCCTGAATCTTGGATTTATCTATGTTATCCTTCGTTCCACGGACTGGATTTCCAAGAAAATGAGCCCGCAGGTAACCTCCACCTTGCGTAAAGTATTCGGAATCGTTTTGATAGCCATCGCTATCCAAATGGTAAGGGAGTACGTATAAAAACAAGAAGGACCTCACCACTTGGTGAGGTCCCCATCATTCAACAAAACAAAACGAAATTCACTCCCCGATTCATTCGCTCCAAGCTACAAATCCTTAGGAACGCGTCTTGAGGTTTCCCTTATCAATATGAAAGAAAACCCAAGCAGCACCAAAAAAAACGATACCTATGTTCTGAACGGTAAGGAATATGTTCTGAATGGTAACGAAGTGACAATAAAAAGGCAGGATAAAAAAAATCGAACCACTTTGACTTGGGTATAGCTATATCACCTAACTAAAATCCAATCGACTTAGAAGCTGTTTTGATTTATGTTTAAGCTTTAATAGGCAATTGTGTTGCTGCTTCAACCTTGAGTATTCTACTGATATTCAAGATATATCCCGATAAGAATCG
>JAHDDF010000248.1 GCA_020629475.1 Saprospiraceae bacterium | reverse complement strand
TTTTAGAGGAGCACCTAGTTGAAAATCCAGCAACAGATTTACCTAATTGAGCCTAAATTTTAAACAAGCATCTCTAAATCTGTGTATTCGGATCAAAAGCTTCCAAGTAATCAGCTACACGCTTCAAGAAAGAACCGCCCAAGAATCCATCAACCACACGGTGGTCATAGGAATGGGACAGGTACATCATGTGCCTTATGGCAATTACGTCCCCGTATTCCGTTTCAATAACGGCAGGTTTTTTCTGGATGGCACCCGTAGACATGATGGCTACTTGAGGCTGGTTGATAATAGGTGTTCCCATTACGTTACCGAAGGTTCCTACATTGGTTAATGTGTAGGTTCCTCCTTGGATTTCCTCGGGCTTCAGCTTGTTTTGACGGGCACGGTTCGCCAAGTCGTTTACTTGCTTCGTTAGCCCCAGTAGGTTTAATTGATCCGCGTTTTTGATAACGGGTACAATCAAATTGCCGGAAGGCAATGCCGCCGCCATTCCGATATTGATGTTTTTCTTAACGATGATATTGGTCCCGTCTACGGAAACATTGATCATCGGGAAGTCTTTAATGGCTTTGGCTACCGCCTCGATAAAGATGGGCGTAAAGGTGATCTTTTCACCGTATGTAGCAAGGAAGTTTTTCTTAACCTTATTTCTCCAATTTACGATATTGGTGACGTCCGCTTCCACGAAGGAGGTTACGTGCGGTGAGGTCTGCTTGGACATTACCATATGATCCGCGATTAAGCGGCGCATACGATCCATTTCAACAATCTCATCCGCACCACCGATGCTTTTGGTGGATACGACTTGCGCTGCAGGGCTGCTAACCGGTGGAGGTGCTTGAACCTTCGGTGCTTTCGGTGCCGCAGGGGCGGAAGTGGAAAGAGGTGCCGCGCCACGATTTTTTACGTAAGCCAGCATATCCTTTTTGGTAAGTCTTCCGTCTTTACCGGTCCCGGGAATACGTTCAAGTTCCGGCATCCCGATTCCTTCGTTCTTAGCGATATTTTTTACCAAAGGGGAGTAAAAACGTGTCCCTTCGGTAACGGCTTCGGTATGCAAAGCGGCGGCAGGAACGGCTATGGGTTCCGCAACGGGTGCTTCCTGCTTGGTTTCCGGTGCCTCGGCTACGCCATTGGGGGATGGCTCGGCAGCAGCGGGAACATCTACGCTTGTTCCTTCGCTTCCTTCCGTTTCAATGATGGCAATGACTTTTCCTACTTCTACCGTTTCATCCTCCGGGAAAAGGATTTCAACAAGGACGCCATCAACGGGGGAGGGAACTTCGGAGTCTACTTTATCCGTAGCGATTTCAAGGATGGTATCGTCCTCCTCAATGGTATCACCTACGTTTTTTACCCATTTCAAAATGGTAGCCTCCATGATGCTTTCTCCCATCTTAGGCATTACCAGCTCGAACTTCGCCATGATATATCTCGTTTTATTTTGGATCGCCCTTAAGGGCATCCCTTTGGTTAAGGCGGTGCAAAGATACGATTTACCCTAAAAATATGGTGTGTAAAAACAATTATCCGGACAGGTTTACATCTCGCGGATTAGAAACAAACGGATAAGATTCAAGCATGCCTTGCTGGCGTACTCTATGTTTTTTAAACGATCCTTCCCGGCACGGATCAGTTTGGTCTTTACCTTGTCCTTGGAACCTACGGCTACCCAAATGGTTCCTACGGGTTTTTCCGCGGAGCCGCCTGTAGGACCGGCTATTCCGGAAACGGCAATAGCGATATCGGCGCCCACATGGCTAATGGTACCTTTTACCATTTCCTTTACGGTTTGCTCACTGACCGCTCCGTGATTTTTTAATGTATCAGGTGAAACGCCAAGGGTTTTCATTTTTACCTCATTGGAATAAGCCACGATTCCTCCTTTGAAATAAGCGGAGGAACCCGGGATTTCCACGATTTTGGAAGCGATACTTCCACCCGTACATGATTCGGCGGTAGCTAGGTGTAATCCTTTTTCAAGAAGAATCCGACCTACGGCTGCTTGCATATTGTCGTCTCCTTCCCCATAAATGCGATGTTCCAATCTAGCCTTGATTGCCTCGGCATGTTGGTTTACGGAAGCCATTAATTCTTCCTCGGAATCACCGACTTCACCGAAGGCGGAAAGCCTTAGACGGACTTCGCCTAAATTCGGCAGGTAGGCTAGTTTGATATTCGCAGGAAGCCCTTCCTCAATGTCTCCGATTTTTTCAGCAAGAGCGGTTTCACCGTAACCTGAAGTTCTTAGTGTCCTATGGACAATGGGTTTGGAACCGAAATGCTCCTTGAGTTTGGGAAGTACACGATGTTCCAATAAAAACTCCATTTCATAGGGGACACCGGGCATGGATATCACCACTTTCCCGTTCTTTTCCATCCACATGCCGGGTGCGGTACCCATATCGTTTTGTAGCAAATTCACGCCTTTGGGCATAAAAGCTTGCTCCTGGTGCAATGCCGTGGTTTTCCTTCCGATTTTTTTGAAGAACCCCTCGATTCGAGCGAAGACCGCTTCGTCGTATTCCATGGGTTCCCCGAAGTAATCGGCTATGGCTTTCTTGGTGATGTCATCCTTGGTGGGACCTAGGCCTCCCGTTGTTATAATGATATCCGCCTTGGAAAATCCCATGTCGAATGCCTTGGTGATGTCGTCATGACCATCTCCTACGGTCGTTTTTCCTAGGACTTGGATACCGTTTAGGTTTAATGCCTTGGCAATCTTTACCGCGTTGGTGTCAATGATTTGCCCGATGAGGATTTCATCCCCGATGGTTACGATGTATGCTCGCATGTTTTGGTTTTAGTGTGAAGGAACGTGGAATCAATGAGTGTCCGATTTGGACAGATATTAATGCCCCGTTCCATAGTGGGGTAAAACAATAAAGGGAACGTAATCGTTTACGTTCCCTTTGTTCTTATTTTAATTTTACGGTCATTTTTACATCTTGTACCGAACGGTTCGCCCCATTTATTTCAAGGAAACTTTCATGGAGATATCCGCCGTAGGACGGTCGCTCTTGTCCCTTTGGGCGTTTACGATTTTATCCACTACATCCATTCCGGAAACCACTTGCCCGAATACGGTGTATTCACCGTCTAACATAGGAGTTCCTCCTTCCGCTTTGTAAAGGGCACGTTGATCCAAGGAGTAAGTAAAGCCCTTGTTTTGTTCGTTCCTGTCAAGTTCACCATCCGAAACCGTTTTCCCGGTTACGATATAGAATTGTGAACCGGATGAGCGCTTTTCAGGATTGTTGTTACGTGCGGCGGCTACGGCTCCCCTAAAGTGAGGTAGTCCTATTTCCGCTTCCGTGGTATATCCGGGACCGCCCATTCCTAGACGCTGACCGGGTGCCGCCGTTTTGGAATCCGGGTCACCACCTTGAACCATGAAGCCGGGAATGACGCGGTGGAATAAGGTTCCATCGTAAAAATTCTCTTTGGCAAGTTTGACAAAATTGTCCCTGTGCTTTGGCGTTTCATTGAATAATACGATTTCGATATCGCCTAGATCGGTGCTGATGATGGCATGGGTTTCGCCGGAACCGGAACCCGCGCATCCCGCCAATGCAAAAGCTAATCCTGCTAAGAGGATGATGTATATCTTTTTCATGATAAATGGTTTAGGAAAATACTTGTGTAGGTAATCTTATCTATTGAAATAAAAAATGATCTTTTCCTTAAGTAATTGCCCTTGGGCAGCAACGCCTTTAATGTCGACATTCATTTTCTGTTCGAAGTGGGGCCAACCTTCCTCGTCCCTGCCCTTGAATTCATAATAACCATCGGGTTCTAACAAGGTGCAAATAGCGATGTGCATTAAGTCTTGTTTTTCCTCTTTGGTGTATTCCTCTTTCAAAACACCACATTCTTGTATTCCGATGAGGAATAATATGGCATTCAAATCAGGCAAGGTTTCTTTGCTCATGGCATCCTTGACCAAATGGCGGACACGCAGCCATTCGAAATCAATTTGCCATTCTTCTTGTGGGTTCTTTTCGTCCATTTACTTGTCGTCTCCTAGGTATGCCACGCATTTTAATTCAATGCAAATGGGGGTAGGTAGGGAATCAATGCCAAGGGTTGTACGGCAAGGTTGCGCATCCTTGAAATATTCCGCGTAAACACGATTGTACGTGTGGAAGTCGCGTTTCATATCCGTAAGGAAAACCGTTACGTCCACCAAGTCATTCCATTTAGCACCGGATGCCTCAAGAATGGTTTTGACATTATCAAAAACCTGGCGACACTGCTGTTCAAAATCAAAGGCAAGGTAATTTCCCGCCTTGCTAAACTCGGAACCCGGAACACCGTCCGTTTCCGGATGACGTGGGCCCACGCCCGATAGAAAAAGAAAATCCCCGACCTTTCTGGCATGGGGGTAAGCACCAACGGGTTTGGGTGCCGCATCGGTTTTTATCTTGTTTTGCTTCATGTCTTATCTTACTTCTTGCGTTCGGTTACGTACATGACGAGGTTTTTCAAGGATTCCTTGGAATCCGTATGCGGAAACTCCTCTAGAATTTGAATCGCTTCGTCGCGGTAACGCAGCATTACTTTTTTTGCGTAATCCAAACCACCGCTATTCCTAACGAAATCAATCACCTCCGCTACCTTGTCCGGTTTATCCGAATGGCGTTTGATTAAACCAATGATACGTTTCTTCTCGGAAGGTGCCGCGTTTTCCAAGGCGTGAATCAAGGGGAGCGTCATTTTTTTCTCCTTGATATCAATTCCTAAAGGCTTACCGACATCATCTGTTCCGAAATCAAAGAGGTCATCCCGGATTTGGAATGACATCCCGATTTTTTCACCGAACATCCTCATTTTTTCAATGGCGTCATCATCCGCCCCGGCGGATGCCGCTCCTGCGCCACATGCGGCAGCTATCAAGGATGCGGTTTTCGCCTTAATGATTTGGTAATAGATATCCTCTTTGATATCTAAGCGTCTTGCTTTTTCTAACTGCAACATTTCTCCCTCACTCATTTCCTTCACGGCACGTGAAAGGATTTGAAGCAAGCGGTACTCATTGTTATCCAAGGCAAGGAGTAAGCCTCTTGAAAGGAGATAGTCACCTACCAGGACAGCGATCTTATTTTTCCAGAGTGCGTTGATGCTGAAAAATCCACGGCGTTCCATGGCTTCGTCCACTACGTCGTCATGAACCAAGGTTGCGGTGTGCAGCATTTCCACCAAGGAGGCGGCATGGTAACTGGATTCCTTGACCCCGCCCATGGCTTTGGCGCAAAGGAAAACGAACATGGGGCGCATTTGCTTCCCCTTTCTTTTAACGATGTATCCGGTAACCTTATCTAGTAGCGGAACCCGACTTTTCATGGCTTCCTTGAACCTAAGGTCGAATTCCTTAAGTTCCCCTGCTATCGGTTCCTTGATGCCCTTCAGCGTGATGACCATGTTAAGTGGTGTTTCATCCGGCATTTCCCTTGGTGTAGCCCTAGGGGTTTCGTCGGATTATTTGGTTAAATTTACCTGTAAAATTAACAGGTTTCAATTTATTCAATAAATCTTGAAATATGAACGTACGCAAAGATATAAAGGTTGTGGGAAAACATGGTCGAAGCTTTTTAATGGATGTTTATTTGCCGGATAATGATGGTGTTTTCCCCGTCGTGGTTTTTGCGCACGGTTTTAAAGGCTTCAAGGATTGGGGGCATTGGCATGCTATAGCGGCGGAATTCGTGAAAGAAGGTTTCGCGTTCGTCACTTTCAATTTTTCCCATAACGGAACCACCTTGGAGCAACCATCTGATTTTGCCGACTTGGTTGCCTTCGGTCGGAATAATTATTCCAAGGAATGGGATGATTTGGACGTTGTTTTGGATTACGTTGAAAAAGATCCTCTTTTTTCCTCAAATATTTCCTTGATTGGCCATAGCCGTGGGGGAGGATTATCCGTCGTGAAAACGGCAAAAGACCAGCGGATAAAGAATTTGATTACTTGGGCATCCGTAAGTTCCCTAGGCTATGTTTTTGAAGGGCAGGCAAAAATGGAAGAGTGGAGAAGTGAGGGTGTACACTACATAATAAATGGTAGGACAGGGCAGCGGATGCCGCTTTTTTACCAGTTGTATGAGGATTATATCAAGAACAGGGAGCGGTTTAATACCAAGGATGCGGCAGCCGCGATAAATGTTCCGTGGTTAATCATACATGGCTCCGATGATCCTGCCGTTCCTGAAGTACACGCACACAAACTTCATGAATGGTCTAAAGATGCGAGGGTGAGTATCATACAAGATGCGAACCATGTTTTTGGTGGACGGCATCCTTATAAATCAGATGAATTACCGCCACACTCACGACAATTAGCAAGCCTCAGTATCAACTTTTTAAAAAATCAGAATTTTTAGCGTAATTTCGCTGCCGTTTTAGAAAAGGCATCTTGCCCTAACAATCATTAACTGAAGTTTTGTCCCATGATTAAGAATTTACTTACCCTTTCCCTAGGACTTATCCTTAGTGTATCCATGATGGCTCAGGATCATGTGCATA
>JAHDDF010000834.1 GCA_020629475.1 Saprospiraceae bacterium | reverse complement strand
CACTTTAATGACTTTCGTTCAAAAGAAATTAGTGTTCTTTTCGTTCCTAGCATTAAAAACGGGTTACATCACCTAGCGGAGTTACATACCTCTCCCTTTTCCGTTCTTGTTCTTTTTTCCGCCGGTCCTCTCCCCTACCTAAAAAAGCAATTGACAATATTGAAGGAAAAAGATCCTTCCCTGAAAGTTCTTTTGTACACACCACTCCGAACAAAACAGAATGTATTTAGTGCTCTTGATTCCAATATTGATGGTTATATCCTTTCGGATAAATTGCCTAATATCAAACGAATAGAGAAGGACTTAAAAACAATAAAAAAAGGCGGCATCGCATTGGATCCCATGATCACCCATTACATCGTGGAAATGGTTCAGAACCGAAATTTATCGGATTTTTGTCCCTCGGTTCCCGGGAGTTCAAAACTCCCCTCCCCTCAATCGTTTAACCGCCGTACTCCGTAGTAGTATATCCATTTGGTATATGGCAATTTCGTTGAGTTTTTCCAATCGTTCATCCCTTGACAACTCCCCATCCCTAATAAACTGAGCATTAAGACTTTCTAAATTGGCGAGAACGAGGAGTTGTTCTACTGTTGCATTATCCCTAAGGTTCCCTTTTGCATCAGGGTTCATTACTTTCCATTGTTTTGCAGTACACCCAAACATTGCCATATTTAGTATATCCGCTTCGGAGGCATAAATGATTCCTTCCTTTTTCATTGCGGCGAGCCGGGCGGGAACCAAGTTTTGTTTCACGGTTTCCACATGGATACTCCAGTTTACCTTGGCGAGGGTTCGTTTAACGTTCCAGTCCAGAGCCCCTTGGGCTTCCTCTGCTTCTATTTTTTTAAGCCGCTGGAACTCCTTGGTCAAATACACATAAAACTCAGGGCTAAGCCATGTAGCGAACTGCAAGGCTATATCCGCATGTGCATAGGTTCCGCCATATCTTCCGGCTTTTGCTTGTAGCCCGATGGCTGCGGTACGTGCAATCCACTTCTTGGCGGACATGATGAAAGCATTTCTAGTTAGTTCGGTTTTAATTTGGTGGAATTCCACCAAATTAA
>JAHDDF010000247.1 GCA_020629475.1 Saprospiraceae bacterium | reverse complement strand
GGATTTATTACAAGATGTGTCCCCACCTTTGAGACCAAATATTTCCGACTTCGGGAAAAAGATGGATGCGTGTATTATTCAAGAAACCGAAATTCTTTCTGAAGCGATTCAAGAAGCTTTTGAAGTTGTTTCCAATGAAACACCCCATGAGGATGTAATGGATAAATTATTCGCTTTACATTATTCCGAGCATGTTTCCGGTTTGCGAAAGAACCTATATTTTTCCGCTTGGCATACTTTTAAAATCGAAGATGGAAAAACGGATTTTCGTAAAATATTACAGGAGTACTTACTTGGTTTTTGTAATACACGAAAAAGATTGGAACTAGCCCGTGAGATAATTGATCTTGAATTTATTGAACCCGGTTTCCCGACCCAAAATTCCTAATGATGCCCAAGAAATTTATTTACCTCGTTTCAAAGAACGTTCATAAATACGCAGAGTATAAAAGGTTTTTTTCGAATTATAATGTCGAAATAAAGAGAATCACGGAATTCGAATATTCGGATGATACGATGGCTTTGCTTCAATCTTTTTCGGATAGCGCAAAAGAGAATTATTGCTTGGGGTTAATGGCGGATGAAACCTCCCTGTACTTGAAGAAAAACCATGAAAAAATTATTGGGATTGATGATGCATCGGATTTAAGAGAAGTGTACACAAGGACGCGCTTGTTTTATTTATCTAAGGAGGAAGAGAATATATACCAATCTTCAGAAACGGAAGGAATCATTGATTTTTCAAAACGTAAAAATGCAAAGAAAGCATACGGTTGGGATGATATTTTTATTCATCCTTTATCCGGCTTGACTTTACAAGAATTGCGTAAGCGAAAGATGAAAAACCACGGAAGGCAGGAGGTACTTTCCTTTTGGGTGAAAGACCATTTGTATTACGAGGATAATATTGATTTAAATTTTAACCCCCAGAATCAAGAAGATGTTATTGAATTAAGCGCAAACGTTTGGGATTTTATTCATGAGCATCCCTTGTTGAATTCCATAGCCGTAAAAAAGAGGAATTTATTTGGCATATTTTCTAAGGCAATTGCCAACGGAGGCTTTTTTCGTTCTCCTTCAAACCGAAGGCAAAAGAATTATTGGGCACCCGGTTTAAATGCCGGAATCCCCTTGGTGCCTAAGAAAGACGCCATTCATGAATTGACGTTTTTTGTTCATGATTTGTGTCATTTCGCTTTACCGGATTTAATTTATTCCGGTGAAAATAATCCTCTTTTAAAACGGGTTTATATCCTTCGTCGAATGATGTCCGAGGCGTTTACGCTGGTCTTGGCGGATATGTATTTTATTGATGCCCTAGTAGAGGAAGGTGTTGAATATGATTTTACTAAAAGGAAAATTTATCCTCTTTACTCCGCTATAAAAAAGAATAATAGAAATGCTTCCTTGAAGGATGTGTTGTATGCCATGACGAGTTATTGTCTCCTAGGGGAAGAAGCGGAATTGAAGTTGTTAGTAGGGGATGGTAATGTTGAAATTCTATCTGCATTTAAAGAGAAATACGAACGCTTCTTTATTGAGGATTTTAGATGGACCGCAATGAACTTTGATAATATGTCAAGAAGCGGGGAGTTGTTTTCTAAATGGTATAAGGAGAACCATTCGTTAATGAATGGACAAGGGTTAATTGGAATAAAAGATTATTTTAAGGGATTGCCCTTGTCGGGGAAAAAAGAAATCTCCAATGAGGAATTAATGGAGCTGATTTTTCAAGAAGTGTTTGATGTTTTTTCGGGATATATCCAAGAAAATGAAAAGCCGAAACAAGAAAAAGTACTTTCCGATTCCCGCAAGAAATACTTCATCGGACAAATGATGTTATTGTATAAGTTTGACTTTATTCCTCTAGCTAATTTCGTGAAAGAGAAACTCCAATCCGTTTTATCAAAAGAAATAATCTCGGAAAAGGATGTTGAATTATTAAGGGGGTTGTATAATCGATTATTACTTTCTTTAGAGGAGGATTATAATCTTATAAATAAAGACGATGTGGAAACCTATAAGGAAGTATATCCCGTTTTTGATTCCTTTTATGTTTTTTATGATCGGGAAAAAGAGAACTTCGCATCCTTGAAAAGTGCTTCCGGATTTTATTTATCGTAAATCATTCAAAATGAATTTGAGTCATAAAGATCGGCATGTTAAATTGATAGAGTTATCCGGTGGAAAGGTAGAAGGAGATTTCGTTTTGCTTCCTGGTATTATGGTAACGAAAAGAAGTTCCGTCTCCGAGGAAGCAAAAAGTCTATTCGAAAAAATGAATATTGATACGAATAGACCGGAATACGAACAACACGCCGAATTCAATTCCCGGATAACATATCTATCATTCAAAAATGAAAAATCAAGTTCCAAGGAATTCAATAAAAAGATGATTCATGAATATGGTCATCGTGGGGTGTACAATGATGAATATGTCACCTTCTTAATTGCGGGTTGTTCCTTGGAAACGCAGTTGGAATTCGTAGCGCATAACGAAGCCACAATAGCCCGTTTAACTTCCTCAAAAACCAAGGCGCAAAATGATCCTTTATATTGTATTTCATTGGATAATAATAACGCTGATTTAAAGGATTATCTCAAGGAGATTAAATCCGGAATCAATACTTCAAATCCCAATATTTCCGATGAATTAAAAAACATGCTTCACCCCGGGATAAAAGCCGTTTCGTTTACCATAACCATGTCCGTTAAAAATTGGCACAAAACCCTAATCGGTAGATTAAGCCATCACGGCGTAGAAACCGAAATGCGCCAAATCATGGAGCGCATTGCCATTAAATTAAAGGAAATGTATCCCATCTTCTTTAATACGGTAGAGGAGTATTATCAACTAGGAAACAATGCAAAGTATAGTGAATAGGAATGTATTTCACTCCTTAACTATTAACTATTAACTATTAACTCTTTCCCTACTTAAACCTCTTCGTTATAATAGACCTTGTAAAAGTGCATTCCCTTATCCGGGTCAAAGCCTTTTTCCACGTATTGCCTGCTGGATTCCGGATCTTTAAAATCCAATTTAACTTGAATACCGGTATCTAACTTAATAAAGTTTTTAATGGCTCTTTTTTGCTGACGAAGCACCGGCTTGGAAATCGGTATTTCATTCGGGATTTCAATGCCGTAATCCTCCTCGTATTTGGTTTTGTAATCCTTGAATTCTTGTTTAAGATTATCATCCGTTTCGAATAAAACCTCTTGGAAATTACTATCCACGATTTTCTCGTTCATATCAAAATACTGAACGGATTCACTCAAGAATTCAATCTGATCCTTCCTGCCTGATTTTTCACGAATAACATCCTCCGCGAATGATTTACACATATCAATATAAGACCGCGTATCATAATTTTGGTCCTGTACGAAATCAATACCCAAGAATTGATCTTTCCAATAAGAAGTATCGTAATTGTTGTTATCCAAACTGAAAATACGGTAGCCGTCCTCCGCTTCATAGTTCAATATGACGCAACCCTTATCCAATTTTTTAAGGCTAATACCTTCCCCTGAATTTACGATAACGCGGTTTTCGGTTTCGCTCACCGTCAGGAATTCATCCTTACGTTCGGATTTGAATATTCCCAAGGCCTGAACCATTTCCTCCTCTAGAATAATCTCGTCAAAAAGCACCACGAATAAATCACCGGATTTAATCTGGGGATGCGTACTCTGCTCGTACAAATGATTGAGGACATCCACGGAACCGGAGAGGAAAGTATTATCGTCCTCGAAAATCCCCTTGGCGATACCGTTCAAGGAATGGTAAGACATATCCACGCTATGCACGAAACGGTAGGTCTCCGCCGTTTGCTTGAAAGGCTTCAGGAAATAATTCTTCAGTGTTTCCTCCAACGCCTCATCCAAAAGCAAAAGCGTATCCGAAGTAAAATTCCTGCCGCCTTGGTTTTTATTCCCTACGCGGTGCGCCACAATCTTGGCAATGGCAATATCCTTGGGTTTCAGCATGGATGTTTTTTGCCGCAAAGGTAAAAATCCCCATTATTAAACCCCGGAGGGGTGAAATTAAAATAGAAAAATGATCCCATGCCATACCAACCCCGAAGGGGTGGAATTACCCTACCGGAAGCGTTTCAAATCCCCTGAAGTAAAACCCCATTCCGGCGTTTGTAAATCGGAACCGAAATCCAAATCGTACCAAGGGCTCAAGGAACGGTTATTCGGGTTTTTGAGGATATGCATATCCTGCGCCGGCATATAGCTTTGCGCCAACATGAATAACTTCTTGCCTTCCTTGTTTTCCGCGATATCCATTACCAAAACCGCATGACCCGGGAATCCGCCTTGGATAAATACATCCCCGATTCGGATATCATTCACGTTCACCCGCTTCATTTCCTTGGAAAGAGAAGCCGTTCCGGCGTAGGTGAAGATTTGAATCATGTACTTTTTGAAATTGGAATAACCGGTATCCGTACTTCCCGAAGGAGAACTAAACCGAACGGAATTCCCTGAAATCACCGGCTTTTTCCCCTTGCTCCAATCCGAGAATGCCACACGATCCCCCGAGGTGAAATTGAAGGCGATTTTATCGTATTCCTTATTGGAATAATGGTATTCCGCTTTCAAGCGCATTACCGCATCAGCGCATTGCTGCAAGTCTCTTTTTCCGGTATCCAAATCAATTACGGAATGGTGGACTTGATTGCCCTTGATTCCGCCGTTATGGTATTTCACGGGGCTGCCTTCCGGCAATAAGGGAAGATGTCTTAACCAATCCGCAAAACTTCCTTTATCCGCAGGGATACGCTCGTACCCACCGGGTAATCCGATGCGATTAACAATGGCGGTATTGATATCGTAATCGGTTTTCCAAGGGTAGATGTTTTCGGTTTCGTTAGATGAAGCCCTCGGAGGTTTGCTGAAACCTCCGAGGGCTTCATCGACAACAACCGGAACAGGCTCCGCCGGTGGCTTTTGTTCCGAAACGGGCGTAGGCGTGTCCGTCTTACAAGCGAAGAGTAAGACCGGGATTATTAATAATGGGATGAGCTTTTTCATTTTACCTTGAGGTTTTTATTGTTTTATATCAATTCCCTCAAAGGTAACTCCAAGGGTTTATACCAATTCCTCCACGGCAGCAAGCGCCTTATCCAGCCCCGTAACATCGGAACCACCCGCCGTAGCGAAGAAGGCTTGACCACCGCCGCCGCCACGGATGTGTTGGGCTAGGGCTTTTACCATCTTGCCGGCATGTAATCCGCGATCGCCGGTAAGGCTCTCACTCACGACCACCGTAAGTTGCGGTTTACCCTTAACCTCGGCACCGAGTACGATAAGGCAATCGCCTTGCTCCCTTTCCAACTCGTACGCCAATGTTTTTATTGCATTGGAATCCGAGAGGGGCAGACGAGCCGTAAGAAGATTAACGCCGTCCTTGGATTTGAACTGCGATTTTAAGGAACCCTTTAAGGCTTGTGCTTGCATGGCAAGGAGTTTTTCCACCTCCTTTTTCAATGCTTTATTCTCGTCTTGCAGCTTGGTGATTTTATCCGTTAGCCCCTTGGAGTTTTTGAATAAATCACGCACGCTTTGTAGCTCGCCCAATTCCTTTTTCAAGTAAGCTTCGGCACCGTTCGCCGTTAAGGCTTCCACCCTACGGATACCGGAACCGATGGAGCTTTCCGTCTTGATTTTGAAGTAACCGATTTTACCGGTAAAAGGAACGTGCGTCCCGCCGCAAAGCTCGCGGGAGAAGGATGGATCAAACGTGATCATCCTGACCGTATCACCGTACTTTTCACCAAAAAGCATCATGGCGCCAGCAGCCTGTGCTTCGGCAATAGGAATGCTTCTGTCCTCTTGTAAAGGAAAGTTTTGACGGATGCGCTGATTCACGATTTCCTCTACCTGAAGAATCTCTTCTTGCGTCATGGCTTGGTGGTGGGAAAAGTCGAAACGAAGTACTTTATCATCCAAGAAAGAACCACGCTGTTCTACGTGCTCACCAAGCACGGAACGCAAAGCCGCATGAAGCAAGTGCGTAGCGGAGTGGTTGTTTTCCGTAAGGCTTCTTCTTGTAGCGTTTACTTCAGCGTAAACATCTCCCTCAAAGGATTCCGGTAATTTATTGACGTAATGAACGATAAGTTCATTCTCCTTTTGGGTATTCAAAACGCGGATTTCCTCCCCGTCAATCCTGAGCATGCCTTTATCACCTACCTGTCCACCGGACTCGGCATAGAAAGGTGTTTTATCCAATACCAATTGGTATTGCAATACCTTCTTTTTCTTCTCTACCAATTCTACGGTACGGTGTTTTACCACCTTAGCATCCTTGACGGAAAGATGATCATAGGCTAAGGATTCCACGCCGTCAGCTTTAGATAATTCTATCCAGTCGCCGTAGGATTTTTTAGCATCGGCTTGGGAACGTTCCTTCTGGATTTTGAGCTCCGCATTGTATCCTTCTTCGTCAACTTTTAATCCCTTTTCAGAAGCAATTAACAAAGTTAAGTCGAAAGGGAAACCAAAGGTGTCCTTCAACAAGAAAGCATCC
>JAHDDF010000833.1 GCA_020629475.1 Saprospiraceae bacterium | reverse complement strand
TGGGATGGGACCTTAGAAAATAATTGCCGGCAATATCAAAATGACATTTTCCTTTTTCTCGGCAATGAATACGAAATGCGCGTTGAGGTACAAGGTTTTCCTGAAATATCGGCAAGCCAAGTGATGCCCGAAAAACCGGAAATCCTTTCCTTTAATTATGAGCCTACGGACGTATATGATGCTACACGCGATGTACGGTTTGATAGGATGGAGGTAACACTAAGAGATACGCCCGGAGAGGATTATTATTTGGTCTACGGGCAAGTCAGGAACCAATGTTGCGAGAATGATTATTACGGGCTTTGGACCTGGTCCGATAATCCGTATCTACTTCCTACGGCAGGCGCGAAAGGGGTTATTTTTTCGGATGCCTACCTATCCGACGGGCAAGATTTTACCTTGGATTTAAAAGTAGATAATACCTACTTGGATGAATCCGTCCATTATCCCGCGATTCGGGTGGCGCGTATAACCAAGGATCGCTTTCTTTTTTTGAGGAGTATGAAGAATTACGAAGATGCCCAATTTAATCCATTCGCGGAACCGGTGACCGTTCATTCCAACGTTTCCGGCGGATACGGTATCTTCGGGCTTGAATCCGTTTCTTACGCATTATGGCAGTAGCTCCTAGGAGAATAGTTTGTACCGTTACCAATGATTTATCTTACGACCAGAGGATGATCCGTATTTGTACGGCATTATCGGAGGCAGGCTATGAGGTAACTTTAGTAGGGCGCGTTAACCGTAATTCCGTTCCCTTGAAAGAGCGGATATTTCAACAGAAGCGTTTGAAATGCTTTTTTTATGAGGGAAAGTTTTTTTATTTAGAGTATAATATTAGGCTTTTTCTCTTCCTTCTTTTTTTTCGGTTTGATGTAGTTAATAGTATTGATTTGGATACCATTTTGCCTGGTTATCTTATTTCAATATTAAAACGAAAACCCATCGTATATGATGCCCATGAATATTTTACGGAGGTACCTGAATTGGTAGCCCGTCCTAGGGTGAAAAATATATGGAAAAGGGTAGAGCGTTTTACCGTTCCTAATATTAAATATAACTATACCGTT
>JAHDDF010000832.1 GCA_020629475.1 Saprospiraceae bacterium | reverse complement strand
GGAGGATTGGTATGCTCCAAATTTGCGGCTACCCATCCGAAGGCTGGAATTGTGGCGCATCGGTTACTCGTTGTAATCGTAGTGTTTGCTATCGTAAAAGTATTTTTCTTTTAGAAGCTGTTTGTCAAGCAAAAACACGGGTTTTTCCGATACAATACCTCAATGAGAAGAACGAAGCTAAAACGATTCCTGATAGTATGGCCGAAGTTGTCCATTCCCCTAGGATTATCTTCCCGATTAGGAATAAAATACCGTAGGTCATTACAATAGCGGATATCCAACAAAGGAAAAGGAATAATAAGTTGTTCGGTGGTGCTTCCGTGGTTTCCCCTTCAACATAATTTGCGGGTTTTTCTTGTCCCATTTCATCCAAAAGGCCATCATCCGTAAGGGAAATTTCTTGATTGCCCGTAAGGGAATGATGTCCGGTAAACGAAAAGCCCGTCCAAAGGCCATCGGGTCTTACCTTATTATAAAAGGCTTGTAAAGTGTTCCTGTTTGTAGGTGGTGTAATAAATGTAACCACCAGCCAAACCAAAGTGGTAAAAGCTACCGTACTAATAAATTCGGTAGGAAAATCCAAGGCGTAAGCATCTCCTTGGTTTAATTTTAAAATCAAGAAAATAGTAGTAGGAATAAAGGGGCAAGCATGGCTGAAATTTCACTCCAAGCGTTTATCCTCCACCAATACCATCGTAATATTAAAACCAATCCCAATCCTGCACCGGCTTGCATGATGAAGCCCCAAGCACCGGAAATGGAATTTACGAAGGTGCAAACGATAAGCCCCAGGATCATCAGGAAAACGGTGGCGATTCTTGAAGCTCCCACATAATGTTTTTGACTTCCGTTTTGATTCATGAATCGCTTGTATAAATCATTTACGACATAGCTGGCTCCCCAATTCAATTGGGTGGAAATGGTGCTCATATAAGCGGCAAAGAAAGAAATTAACAATAATCCCTTCAGTCCCGGAGGGAGGTAATCTTTCATGGCAAGCACATACCCGTTTTTTAAATCCGCCCCTGATAACTCAGGGTATAAAATCAAAGCGCAAAGCCCTACTATAAT
>JAHDDF010000004.1 GCA_020629475.1 Saprospiraceae bacterium | reverse complement strand
TTTATAGAACCGCAAGACTTTTGCCGGCAATTTTTAGTCTCGTACGTAAAATTTATTTTTTCTATTTTCGGAGGAATGGAGGTGTGGATTTTCGGGAAATGTAAAAAACCAATATTTAGCATATCTTTGCAGCCCTTTTTCAAGAGGTAATTATATTATAATAAGCCATGAGCAGCATCGTAGCCATCGTAGGAAGACCCAATGTCGGGAAATCAACGCTTTATAATCGTTTGATTGGAAAGCGTCAAGCTATCGTGGATGATTTTTCCGGAGTCACCCGTGATAGGATGTACGGTGCATGTGATTGGAACGGTAAAAAGTTTACGGTCGTAGATACCGGGGGCTTTGTCCGGAATTCCGATGATATTTTTGAAGCCGCCATCCGTAATCAAGTAGAAATCGCGATTGAAGAAGCGGAGGTCTTGGTTTTTATGGTGGACGTAACCACCGGGATCACGGACTTGGACGAGCAAATGGCAAGAATGCTAAGGAGAACGGATAAGCCCGTTTTACTTGCGGTAAATAAGGTGGATAACCACGCCCGCCTGTTGGAGGCGAACGAGTTTTGGAGCCTAGGTTTTGAGGAAACGCATTTTCTTTCCTCCATAACGGGAAGTGGCAGCGGTGAACTTTTGGATGCCGTTACCGACAAAATATCGGATGAAGAACCGGAGGAATTGAACATTCCCAAGTTCGCGGTAATCGGTCAGCCAAATGTGGGGAAGTCTTCTTTCGTAAATGCGCTTCTTGGGGAAGAAAGAAACGTGGTCACCAATATTGCGGGAACCACAAGGGACTCCATACACTCCCATTACAACAAATACGATAGGGAATTTCTTTTGATTGATACGGCAGGTATCCGTAAAAAGAATAAGGTTCACGAGAATCTTGAATTCTACTCCGTTATGCGTGCTATCCGTGCCTTGGAGGAATCCGATGTTTGTTACTTGATGATTGATGCCACGCTGGGCGTTGAGGCCCAGGATATGTCCATTTTCCGCTTGGCGGTAAAGCGTAATAAAGGCGTTGTGGTTCTGGTGAATAAGTGGGACTTGGTCAAGGACAAGGAAACCAACTCCGCTAGGGATTTCGAGAAAAAAATCAAGAAAAAATTAGCACCGTTTAATGACGTCCCTGTCTTGTTTATTTCCGTTTTGGAAAGACAACGAATCTTAAAGGCGATAGACGCGGGCCTTAAGGTATACGAAAGCAGGAGGAGCAATATAAAAACCTCGGTGTTAAACGATACGCTTTTGCCGCTTATTGAACACTATCCTCCACCGGCTGCTAGGGGAAGGTATATCAAGATTAAGTACATTACCCAAATTAAGACCTACTATCCTGCTTTTGCTTTTTTCTGTAACCATCCGGAGCACATTAAACCCGCTTACAGGAATTTCCTCGAAAACCAAATCCGTAAGCATTTTGATTTTACGGGGTGCCCGATAGGTATTTTCTTTAGGGATAAGTAAGCTCTAATAGGCGTTATTCATTTTCCCTCAGTTTATCCAAAGCTATTTGCGCTTCCTCGAAACCCGGAGCCAATTCCAATGCTTGGGAAAAATCGTTTTCGGCATCTTTCGTCCGCCCTAGCATGGCGGAACAAAGCCCCCTGTAATAATATGCCGTTGGGTAAGTCGGGTCGGATGCTACCGCAATATTGAAGAATTTCCAAGCGCCCTCCACGGAATCCCTATCCAAGAAAATTAACCCGGAATTGATGTGCGCGTCAGCGTACTGGTTGTCTTGAAGGACGGTTTGCCTAAAATAGTCCAAGGCTTGTTCGTCTTCCTCCTTGGACATGTGGTAGTTTCCTAATTCAAATAATACGTCCGGGTTTTTAGGACTTAAGGCAAGCGCGTTATTTAATACTTTTTCCGCTTCCGCGTTCCCTTCATTGGCAAGGATGGTTCCCCACTCAAGGAGGGCGTCATAAAATGCGGGTTCTTGCTCCACCGCACTTTTGAAAGCGGTTTTTGCCTCCTCGGTTTTACCCATATCCGCCAGATTTAATCCCCGTAGATAATAACCGTCCTTATTCTTGGGTGAAATATCCATGATTTTATCCACGGTTTCCAAGGAGGCACCGTTCATGTTCAAAAGGTATTGGAACTCGGATAGTTTCTGAAGGGAAGGGATATTTTCCGGATACAAGGAAATGGTTTCCTCTAACAGGGAAATGGCATCGGCGTCTTTCTCGGCATCAAAGTAAATATCGGAAAGCATGTGCCGGAAATCAATGTTGGAGGAATCAAAGGACATGGCCTTTTTCATATCCGATTCCGCTTCGTCATACATGCCTTCATCATGAAGAAGAGTAGCCCTGGAAAAATAATTCATCGGGTTTCCGGGATCATCATTGATTAATTTACTTACCTCTAAAATAGCGGGATTTTGAACCAATAAAGGATCATCGCTAATAGGTTCCGGATCAGGGAAACAGGAATAAAGGAACAGGACGGCGAGAAAAATCCCGGCCCATATACGTGTTTTATTCGTTTTCATCTCACTCTCAAGTTTGGATTTCCCCTGGGGTGAACGGAGGAAATTCAAATATAAGGCTTCGTATTAACAAATTTCTAAGGGGAAACCAATTGAGTATGGGTGAAAACATAAAGAAAATCGCAAGGATCTTACGCTATCTCTCCACCACAACTGGAACCGGCTCCCGCGGTACATCCATAACAATGTTGGTTGAGAACGATATTTCTATTCTTTAGATTGTCGATGTCAAAATCTTTGACATGCGTACTTCCTCCGTTTACCTTTAAATCCAGCATTTGGTTAAAATCGCAATCGTACAGGTAGCCGTCCCAAGAAACGGAAATGGTATTTCGGCACATTAAGCCCTCTACCGTAGCGGGATTATATGCTTCAATTAGTGTTTGCATATAATCCTCATAATTTCCGGATTGGATCAGGTAATCCAAGAAACGACTAATGGGAAGATTGGTAATGGCAAAAAGTTGGTTAAAAACGATATCATGCCGACGTAGTAGCTGTCGTTTGAACTCGGACTCAAGAGATGCTTGATCACCGGGAAGAAATGCGCCGGCGGGATTATAAACCAAATTCAGATGTAGACCCGAACCCTCAACGCCATAACCCACGTCATTCAGCATTTTCAAGGCTTTGATGGAATCCTCGTACACGCCATCGCCTCTTTGGCTATCCGTTCTTTTCTTGCTATAATAGGGAAGTGAGGAAACCACCTCCACCTTATTTTTGGCAAAAAACGCAGGCAAATCATTGTACTTCGGGTTCGCTACGATGATGGTCAAATTACAACGATCCATCACCTTTTTACCCAACTTTACGCATTCCTCCACGAACCATCTAAAATGCTCGTTCATTTCAGGTGCGCCACCGGTAATATCAACGGTCTTGATTTCAGGAACGGCAGCAATAATTTCCAAGCAACGTTCCAAGGTTTCCCGACTCATTTGCTCGTCCTTCCTGTCCGGTCCCGCATCCACGTGGCAATGCGCGCAGGTTTGATTACATAACTTCCCGATATTGATTTGGAAAATCTCCAAATCCCCGGGTCGCAATGGCGAAAAGGAAGTCGTATCCGCCACCTTTTTTGAAAAGGGCGTAAACTTAGCGTCCGTCAATTCCTTCCCGTTTAATACCTCTAATTGGAAAAAGGTATCACTCAAATCCACACCCCTCGAACGCAGGGATTTTCCTTTCTGTTTTATTGCCAAAAGAATTCAATTAAGAATTAAAAATTAAAAATGACCAATGAAAGGTTAATTTGACCAAGAGCACATGCAAAATATGGTAATTAGGCTGAGGAACTATTCTTTTTTGATTGTTCGATGTCCCTCGACATAAAAGCCAATGTTTTAAATTGCTCTAATTTTTCATTATTCATTCCTCATTCTACATTAATTTGTCCTCCACCTGTCTTTTCATTTGGGTGGCGTAAACAAGGGTAGAACCGCCCTTAATGGCTGCCGCTACGTGTACCGCTTCCATCATTTGCTCCTCATCGGCTCCTTTTTTGAGGCAGGAATCCGTATATGCCTCTATACAATACGGGCAATGTACCGCGTGGGATACGGCCAAGGCGATTAAAGCCTTTTCCCTAGCGGTCAGGGCTCCTTCCTTGAATACTTCCCCGTACCAATCGAAGAACTTACTTCCCATCTCCTCTTGCCACTCGGTAATTCCACCAAAGTTCTTGAGGTCCTCTCTTTCAAAATATTGTTTGCTCATGTTAATCTTACGGTTTTAGCCGACAAACCCGGTTGCTCTCGAAATTAGAAAGACAAAATGCCATACTTAATCGGTAATTTGCGTGCCGGTTATTGTAATTGTATTAGTCAGGACAAAAATAAGGACATGAACCGCCTATTTCTTTTATTTACTCTTTTGTGTACCGGTTTTTTTGCGAATGCCCAATTCCACAATGATGTTTTACCCGGGATGACGGGTAATTCCCTTCGTACGGAACTCAAGGATCAATACCGTCCTACCATCTTGGTTGCCTACGATGATCAGCGCGACGTATTATTCGGAACCGTTGAAAAGGACCAGAATGATCAAGTAGAGTGTATTTACACGGGAAGAAAAGTGGATATTCCTGCAGGTCAAGATCCTTCCTCGGCTGCGGGTTTAGGCGGTGCTGCCACGGGCTTAAATGCCGAGCATATTTACCCGCAAAGTAAATACGTCGGCGGAAATACACCTACCTCGGATATGCACCATTTGGTTCCTGCACGCGCGGACGTAAATACCGACCGTAGCAATAACCCTTATAATGAAATCCTGGATTCCGCTGCGGATAAGTGGTATTACCTTACCCAAACAACCACAAGTGAACCCTCCGCTAATAAGGATGCCTATTCGGAATTCGTTACCGGGAACTTCGAGCCGCGTGAAGAGGTAAAAGGGGATGTAGCCAGGGCGATGATGTATTTCTATACCATGTATAATGTAGAATGCGATGCCGCTGATCCGGATTTCTTCTTTGATCAATTGGACATACTTAAGCAATGGCATGAATTAGACCCCGTTGATCAAAAAGAATGGGACCGTACTTGGAAAGTGGCACAAGTACAAGACAATAAGCCGAACCCATTTGTCCTCGACTGTTCCCTAGTAACCCGTGCCTTCGGTGGTGATGTGGATGCCTATTGCCAGTCCGTTCCTGTTGAGGAAATCCAGGAGAATGAAATTAAGGTTTTCCCGAATCCTACAACCGGGAATATCAGGCTTGAAATCCAAGGGGAAGGAACCGTTCAAATTTTGGATGTTTCCGGTAAGGAAATAAGTACCCATCGTTTTAATTCCTCTTTGGATTGGGATTTTCGACAAGCAGGTTTAACTCCGGGAACCTATTTTATTCAAATTACAGAAGGAAATAAGGCACCAAGGGTGTCAAAGGTCGTGTACTTACCTTAAAATGACCTATTTGACAAGACAATCATACCAAACGTATACGTTATTGACGCAATCTGTCTTTTGGTTGCTGATTGCTTACCAAAGGGATTTATTACATTTGACTACATTTTTTTAACGTCTATTCGCAACACCATGAAGAAATTTACATTCTTGACTCTTTTTACCTGTTTACTAGCCCTAACCGGCATGGAAGCACAAAAGGGGCAAAATTTTGCTTCACACAGGACTTGTGGGACCATGGCAAACCACCAAAGGTTAATGCAGATGTACCCGGAAAGTCTACATGAGCAGAATATCATTGAGCAGAAAGTTCAAGACTTTTTAGCGGCTAATCCAAATATAGGGCAGTCAAGAGCTACCTATACCATTCCGATTGTATTCCACATCGTTTGGAATAATAACTCCGATAATATTGCGGATCAATACATCCTAGCTCAATTGGAGCAATTGAATGATGATTTTTCCGCTACCAACGCGGATATTGGTTCCGTACCCGGAATTTTCCAAAATTTAATCGGTAACGTTGATATAGAATTCTGTTTGGCAACAGTAGATCCAAACGGTAATCCAACTACGGGTATTAACCGTGTTCAAACAAGCCAAACTTCCTTCCAACAATTTGATGCCATCAAATTCGCTTCCCAAGGCGGAGTCAATGCTTGGGATACCAATACATATTTTAATGTATGGGTAGGTGATATCGGTGCAGGACTTTTAGGTTATGCCCAATTCCCCACTCAATTTGCATCTAGCCCTAATACGGATGGTTTGGTTTTGAACACGAATACTGTAGGGTCTTTAACCACTCCAAACCCTGTTAATTGGGATTTTAGATTTGGTAGAACAGCAACCCATGAGCTTGGGCACTGTTTGGGTCTTTTCCACATTTGGGGTGATGATAATGGTTCATGTACCGGTTCTGATCAAGTTGCTGATACACCTAACCAAGCATCCGAAAATTATGGTTGTCCAGGCTCGGCTACGAGCTGTGGTTCTTCCGATATGGTGATGAACTACATGGATTACGTAAATGATAACTGTATGTTCATGTTCTCCCAAGGGCAAGCAGATAGAATTACAGGATTTATAAATTCCTATCAATATCTTCAGAACAAGATTGCAGCCTCAACCCAAGTATGTGGAGCAGTTGCGCCACAAGCCGGTATATCAGGTGGTAATGCAGGTTGTCCCGGGGATGCCATCCAATTGAACAATGCTACGAGTGGTTCCGCGGATACTTACTCTTGGTCATTTCCCGGAGGAGTTCCTTCTTCTTCTACCGCACAGAACCCACCAACAGTAACTTACGCGAATGCAGGTACATATACTGTAACATTGAACGTGAGTGGTCCTGCCGGTTCCTCCTCCGCGAACTATTCCGTTGAAATCGTGGATTGTAATAATTTCGTTTGCAATACCTTGGATCACTTGAACGGTGGCGCACCTACTTTGGTGGCGGATCCAAATGGTGGTTACATTTCAGGAAACAATAGTTACGGAGATATTGCCAAGGCCGAATACTTTGATGACTATGGTTCCGACATTTATCTGCAAGAAGTTGACTTTGATTTCGGTCTTGCTAGTGGAGGCGGAAACGTAAACTTCGTTATCTGGGATGGTTCAACGGGAACACCGGGTGATGAATTGGTTTCCGTTGCTGTTTCACGCTCCGCAATCGCGGCGGATGTTTCAGCGGGTAACCTTACCACCGTTGATTTTGGATTGTTCCAAATCAATAACCCAATCTTCGTAGGTTTTGAGGTTCCTTCAAGCGGTGATATCGCGGTTAGAACCAATTCCGATGGACAAACCAATCCTACAACCGCTTGGGAACAATGGGGTAATGGAGATTGGTATCCGTTCAATGATTACACCAATACCAATACGACTTGGGAAATTGATGTAGCAATGGCGATTTACCCTAGGGTTTGTTCCGTATCCAGTGTGCCACAAGCACCTGTAGCGAACTTCGGTTATCAAGTAATCAGCCAAGGATGTGAGACCATCCAAATCCAATTTTCGGATAACTCCACCTTCTCACCGACCTCTTGGAACTGGTCCTTCCCCGGTGGTTCACCGGCTAGCTCCAGCATGCAAAACCCTGTGGTTTCATTTAGTGGAGCAGGAAATTACGGTGCTACTTTATCCGTATCCAATAACTTGGGTTCTGATTCTCAAACACAAAATAATATCATCAACGTACCCGCGGCAATCGAAGCCAATGGTTCCATCTCCGGAAATACGTTCGATGTTCAAACCAATCCTACGCTTACCGCTACGGATAATACAACCGGTGTTACCACGCGTAGCTGGAATTTCGGTGACGGAAGTTTGTCCAACGGACAGAATCCATCCCATACATATACCCAGCCGGGTACCTACACGGTTACGCTTACCGTAGGTGATGGCATTTGTGATGATGTTCAAACCTGGACAGTAGAAGTCACCGGTTTCCCTGTTTCCATTGAAAACGTGGAAGGTTTATCCGGTATCAATATCCGCCCGAATCCGGTGAATGATAACCTATACGTTGACTTGGCGTCTACCCAAAATGTTGATTTGACGGTAGACCTATATGACGCGGTTGGAAGGAAAGTAGTCCAAGGACAAGCAATCTCCTTCAACGGTACTTCCCGGCAAACCTTCGATGTTTCCGGTTTGGCGGCAGGTACTTACTTCTTGAGAATTACCGACGGGAAATCCGTTAGTACACATAAGGTGCTTAAGTTCTAATTTGGAATAATTAGAATGGCTCCTATCATGAAGGCACTCCGGAAACGGGGTGCCTTCATTTTTTTTGAACGATTCCGAAGGAAAAGGATTTACTTTACATGATGGATCACGAATTTACCAACCGACTTACCCGGGAAAGTAGTCCTTACCTACAACAACACAAGCACAATCCCGTGGATTGGTTTCCTTGGGGAGAAGAAGCTTTCCGGAAAGCAAGAAAAGAGGATAAGCCCATTCTTGTAAGTATCGGATATTCCACTTGCCATTGGTGCCACGTGATGGAACGGGAAAGTTTCGAGGATGAAGCCACCGCCAAACTCATGAATGAGTTATTTGTAAATATAAAGGTGGATAGGGAGGAACGTCCTGATGTGGATGCCATATATATGGATGCCATTCAAGTACTCACCGGTTCAGGTGGATGGCCCTTGAATTGTTTTTTGACGCCCGACCTGAAGCCTTTTTATGGTGGCACCTACTTTCCTCCGGAAAATAGGTACAATCGTCCTTCTTGGAAACAGGTATTAATAGGTGTGGCAAATGCCTATTCCAATAAAAAGGATGAAGTAGAGGAACAAGCCAATCGCTTGATACAACATATCAACGAAGGCGATGACCGCTTCCTAGGAAAAAATGTAAACGGTGATAATCCCGACTTAGCGTTCACCCCGAATTCAAGCATTACCATTTTCGAGGGGATGAAGAAAACCTTCGATACGGAATACGGAGGATTTTCGCCGGCTCCTAAGTTTCCCGGAACAATGAGCCTTCGATTTCTTTTGAATGATGCAAAAATAAATGGTAACCAAGAAGCGGAGGATCATCTTCACCGCTCTTTGGAAGCCATGATCATGGGTGGCATATATGATCAAATCGGTGGCGGTTTCGCCAGATATTCCACGGATCCGGAATGGCTGGCACCCCATTTTGAGAAAATGCTGTACGATAATGCACTTCTTGTGGCTCTGTTAGCGGATGCCTATTCTTTTTCCGGAAGGGAAATGTACAAGGAGACCATCCTGGAGACTTTGGAGTGGGTGGATCGCGAAATGAATCACCCGGAAGGGGGCTTTTATTCCGCATTGGATGCGGATAGTGAAGGAGTGGAAGGAAAGTTCTACGTTTGGGACGAGGAAGAAGTGAATGCCCTTTTGGGCGATGATGCACCATTTTTCAAGGGATTTTATGATGTAAGCCCTCAAGGAAATTGGGAAGGCGTGAATATTCTTCGAAGGAAACAGTCGCTAGCGGATTTTTCGCGTAAAATCGGTATGGAGGAATCCGAATTGAAACCCTTGATGAAAAGATGGTCAATCCGGCTTCGGTTAGAAAGGGAAAAAAGGGTAAGACCCGGATTGGATGATAAGGTTCTCCTTGATTGGAACGCCCTGATGTTAACGGCGTATTGCAAGGCAGCAAAGTCCTTAGAAAGTGAGGAATTGGCGCAAAGGGCGGAAAAAGCAATCACCTTTATATATGGTAAGATGAAAAACGGGGATGGTTTTTACCATTCCTACAAGGACGGCACCGCAAAAATCGATGCATTCCTTTCCGATTATGCTTATCTTATTGAAGCGCTCATTGAATTGTACGAGGTTACACTAGGGGAGTGTTATCTCTTGGAGGCAAGAAGGCTTACGGATTTCGTAATCCAAAACTTTTCCGATCCTCAAACGGGTTATTTCCTTTTTGCCCCCAAAGGGCAAAAGGATTTAATAGCGGAGAAGAAGGATTTTTTCGATAATGCACTTCCTTCGGGAAATTCTAGGATGGTATCCAACTTGCAGCGTTTGTCCTTGATATTTGATTCAAGTGAGTACAAGGGCAAGGCAAGGGAAATGCTACTTGGGATATCCGCTTCCGTGGAGCGTTATCCCAGATCCTTTTCCGGTTGGGCGAATGCTTTAACCAACGAGATATACCCACCGGTGGAATTGGTAGCGGTAGGGGAGGAGGCAAAAACCTTTACCGAGGCGTTTAACCGCTTATTCCTTCCCAATAAAATCGTTATGGGAGCGTTGGAGGAAAAGGAAGGATTCCCGCTTTTGTCGGATAGAATGCCGAACGAAGGCACCGCGATTTACCTTTGCAGCAACTTTAGTTGCTATCCGCCCGTTAATTCCTTGGAGGAATTCCGCGACTTGTACGCATCCTTAAATTTATGATATGAGAATGAGACATACACTGTTCCTTATCCTTCTTTTTACGTTAAGTTTCCGGTTGGGTGCGCAGCAAGCAACCCAATACACCATGGTGCAAGAAATTCCGCAGGTGTATAATCCGGCATATCCGGGCGTCACAAATTCCTTGGAATTCGCCGGAATATTCAGGAAACAGTGGGTAGGTTTGGATGGAAGCCCGTTTCAACAGGCATTAATTGCCTCCGTACCGGTGGATTATATTTCCGGAGCCGTAGGTTTGGTGCTTGAAAACGATATTATCGGTGCGGAACGGAATACCATAGCTACCTTATCTTATGCACAAGCCATTCGTTTGGGGGATGAGGCGAAGTTATCGGTGGGTGTATCCGGAGGAATCATCCAAAAATCCTTGAACGGGGCGGAATTATTGGCACCGGAAGGGATTTATGAAGGGCAAACCTTTGATCACAATGATGATTTTATCCCTGAAATTCGACAAAACGGCATCGGTCATACGGTCAATGCCGGGGTTTTCCTAAAGGTAGGAGAATTAAATGCCGGCTTTTCCGGGCTTCACCTTACGGAGTCAAAAATCGATTATCCTTTCGGTGAAGTCTTCGATTTTAGGTTTAAAAGGCATTTTACGGGAATGATTTCATATAAAATTGGTCTCGGGGAAAATTTTGGGGTGACTCCCGGCGTTTTTGCAGCGTCTGATTTAGTGGAAACACAATTGCAATCCTCCGTTGTGGTGGATTATCAAGAGAAATTCCACTTTGGAGCCATGTACAGGGGCTTTAATTCCAACACCAATGATGCCCTTGGTATCCAAGGAGGAATGACGCTCGGAAGTCGTTTTCGGCTATTGTACGCATTCGATTTACCGCTTTCCGGTCTAAGAGAGGTAAATTCGGGCTCTCATGAAGTAATTTTAAAGTATGATTTAGGAAAAAGTTTATCGAAAGCTAGGTTGCCAAAAATCATTCACACCCCCCGATTACCCTAATTTCAACTATATTTATGCTCTTGAGCATAAAAAATTCCTTAAGGAATACAATAAGTAAATAATTATTCGTTGACTTACGGTGAGCAAAGAGTATCCCGATTCCAACCGGGAAAAAAAGGAAATGATATTTTCTTTATCCTTTAAAAAATACTCTATATTTACGCTGCTTAACGGTCAAACACATTAATCTGGATTAGGAAAACTCGGGTTTTGACATGAAAAGAATCTCGAAAATTGTCTTGGCATTTTTAGTTCTACTCACAATCGCATCATGCGGTTCAACGGAGTCAGGACAACTTATTGGAGTATTGGATCGCCCTGATTGGAAGGGTATCAATCCTTACGGTATGGTTTACGTACCCTCCGGAACACTCCACATCGGTCCCTCTGATCAGGATGTAAATAGTACATACCAACAGAGAGCAAAATCAATATCCATCCAAGGGTTCTACATGGATGATACTGAAATTACCAACAATGAATATCGTCAATTTGTTTATTGGGTAAAGGATTCCATCCTTCACTCATGGCAAGATCACTACATCGAAGATGAAGAGACCGGCGAGCAGTACATTGATTGGGAAGTAGAAATCAATACCGAGGACGAAACGGTACAAGATCTATATTACCAAGGTGACGAAGCCTTCGGTGGTAAACGTGAGATTGACGTTCGTAACCTTACTATTGATTACAAATGGTATGATTGGGTAAGAGCGGCGCACAATTCCGACTACTCCGACCGTGCCGACTACATCAAAACGGTGGAAAACGTGATGATTTATCCTGATACCCTCGCTTGGATCAGGGACTTCGCGTATTCCTATAACGAGCCCATGACTCGTAACTACTTCTGGCACCCTGCCTTCGACGATTATCCCGTTGTAGGTATTGATTGGGTAACCGCCAATGCATTTTGTTACTGGAGAACATTGCTTTGGAACTCAATCGTAGCCAAGGAGAAAGGTGAGGTGAACACGGAAGATTTCCGTTTGCCTACCGAATACGAGTGGGAATATGCTTCCCGCGGTGGTCATGATACGGCTCCTTACCCTTGGGGTGGTTACTATACCCGTAACGCCAAGGGATGTTTGTTAGCGAACTTTAAGCCCGGTCGTGGTAACTATCCTGAGGATGGTGGTCTTTATACCGTAAAAGCCGATGCTTACTTCCCTAATGATTTCGGTTTGTACAACATGGCTGGTAACGTTTCCGAGTGGACTGCTTCCGCTTTTGATGAAAACGCTTACTCCTTTATCCATGATTTGAACCCGGACATGCGCTACGATGCAAAGGAAGATGATCCTATGGCTCAGAAGCGTAAAGTAATCCGTGGTGGTTCCTGGAAGGATATCTCTTTCTTCCTTCAAACAGGTACCCGTCACTGGGAATACCAAGACACTACCAAGTGTTATATCGGTTTCCGTTGCGCTCTTACCTTCCTAGGGCGTTCCATGAATGACTTCTAATAAAAATCCTTTATAGAAAAGTGTAACCATTTCGTCGCGACGCATTATACATGTGGCGACATGGTTACACTTTTGTGTAATAACCCGCTATTTTTTTCGAAACCTATTTATTAACTAACCTTTGTAAAATCTGGAGTAATGAGTTTCATTCATTCAAAAGGATTTAAGTATCTGAAAAACCTTATTATCGGTGTTGGTGCGGCAATCGTACTTCTTGGTGCACTCGAGAAAATCGAGCACGTGCAGTTCATCCCCGGTGTATCCCTAATTTATGTTGGTCTTCTTTTGGAGGCGGGCATGTTCCTTATGTTGGGTCTTCTTCCTCCCGACAAGGAGTACTACTGGGAAAAATTGTATCCTGGATTGGATAGCTACAATTCCCAAATTACCGCAATTGACCTAGGTCAAGGAGGTAATAGCCTTTCTGCTGACGTTTCCCCTCTTGACGGTGACAAAGTAGACCAAAAATTGAGCGGAATGTTGACTGAGCTTCAGTCCATGTCCGGTAGCCTTGGTGCCTTGAAATCACTTCAAGAAGTGGATTTCTCCGGTACTTCCGAGCAAATCAAGAAAATGGGCGACTTCTATTCTAACCTTAACGAGGCGATGGCTAATATTAACGATTCCATCGAGGATACGCAGCGCTACAAAGAGCAGCTTTCCGCACTTAACGGAAACTTGGGCTCCTTGAACTCCGTATACGGAGGCATCTTGAACGCAATGTCCAACATTCGCAGCTAATTGATCATCGCTATTGCGTGATTAGGAATTTTTTTATTAACGACAAAATGAACCATTATGTCAATTCCTAAGGAACCGCGGCAGCTCATGATCAACCTGATGTACTTGGTACTCATGGCGCTGCTCGCACTGAATATTTCCGCGGAAATCATGAACGCCTTCTACGATTTGGAAAAATCCATGGAGACGTCTAATAAACTTACCGCAGAAGCGGTAAAAGCGACCAAGGAAGGTATCCAACCTATCCTTGAGAAAAAGAAAGGCCTTCGCGAGCCTTTGAACAGTGGTATCTCCGAAATCCAGAACTTCGTTTCCGAGTTCAACGATCGAGTAGATTACTATAAAAAAGGTCTTTTCGTAGTTTCCACTAAAGGACAGGAACTTACGGACGATCAAATCTCCGGATTCATCCCTGATGTTTCTCCTGATAACTTGGAGTATTACGCTGCACCTGATAAAGGTGGTAAGCCTCTAGCTTCCAAGGATAAGGACTGGACCACTTGGTGGATGGTGAAAAAGGGGAAAGGTGACGACTTGGAGCAATTGATTGACTCCACTCGTAACCAAATGATCGCTATCTACTCTAAAACCATGAAGGCTTGCCAAAAAGAGGCAAAACTTAAGGATTCCGAGGTAGAGCAAAAGATCGCTAACTTTAAGGCCAACCTTACCTTGAAAGTGGATTCCACTTGGGTAGGTTCCGATAAAAACTCTTGGGCTGAGTACAACTTCTACCAAATGCCTTTTGCGGCTTGTATGCCTAAACTTGAGAAATTCAAGTCCGATGCACGCGCCGCTGAAGCATTGATGGTAAACGACCTTGCCGGTTTGGTAGGTGGTCGTGAATTGAAGTTGAACAAGTTCTTCCCTGTAATGAACGCGAAGAAGGGTTACGTAATCAAAGGAGAGAAATTCGAGGCAACTGTTGCTATCGGTGCATTCTCCAATGAATTCGCAAAAACTTCCTCCGTTTCCGTTAACGGGCAAAGAATCAGCTTGAACGCTGAAGGTCAAGGACAATTCTCCGAAACGGCGAACTCCCTTGGTAAGCGTACCTTGAACATGACGGCAAACGTAACCAACCCGCTTTCCGGTGAGAAATTCTCCGCTAAGGCATCGTACGAGTACGAGGTAGGTGTACGTTCCGCAACCGTTTCTCCTAGTAAGATGAACGTTTTCTACATCGGTGTAGATAACCCGGTTGAGGTATCCGTTGCGGGTGCGAACTCCAATAAGGTACGTGCAAGTTGTTCCGGTGGTGGTTGTAACATGACCGGTGGTAGCGGTAAGTACAATGTACGTGTATCTTCTCCCGGTGAGGCTAAGATTACGGTATCCGCTGAAGGATTTACCCAATCTTTCCCATTCCGTGTGAAGCGTATTCCTGACCCGGTTGCATCCTTCAATCCGAACAAGCGTGAGGATTCCGGTTCTATGGGTAACGGTTCCTTCGGTGCGCGTAAAGGTATCTTCGCCGCATTGTTGAACTTCGACTTCGAGGCGAAGTGTAACATCGCAGGTTTCGAACTTACTCGTGTACCTAAGCGTCAAGACCCTGTACGTGCTACCAACCAAGGTGCTACCTACGGTGGTCGTGTGGCTAACTTGGTGAAAGCCGCTAAGCCCGGTGATATCTATTACTTCGACAACATCAAAGCGCGTTGTCCTGGTGATTCAGCCGGTCGTAAGTTGAACTCAATGGTTTGGACCATCAAATAATCCAAACCGGACAATATAGTCGGAAATTTTCCCGTTCAAAATCAGATTGTCGGGGAAATTTCCGAACTTAGATAACACTTGCTGAAGCTTTTATATTTAAACACCTATTGAAGATGAGATTCGAACTGAAAATTTCCGTTTTCTCTCTATTACTGTTTTTCTTCGTCGGTACCAATGTTACCGTGGCGCAAGATCTTACGCCACCAAGCACTGATGTAACCGAATCCGGTGAAACCCAGGATGACGATAAGTACGTTCCCTTGAACGATATCGTTGAGAAGAGATTGATCAAGGAAAGAAGAGTACTTCCCTATCAGCCACTTCGTGAGGCGGATATCTTTTGGGAAAAACGTATTTGGCGCGTAATTGACGTGCGTGAGAAAATGAATAAGCCTTTCGTTTACCCGAAGCGCTATTTCTTCAATATCCTGATGGATGGAGTCATGGATGAAACGTTGACCGCCTACGGTATCAACGATAATGATGACTTCTCCGAAACCCTCTCCAAGGACGAAGCCGCGGCTCTCGTATCCGAGGTGGATACCTTCGTATCCTTTGACCCGGAAACTTACGAGGAGACCATCGAGGTAGCATACAACGACTTGAACCCGGAAGACATTAAGCGTTTCCGTATCAAGGAAGTATGGTTCTTCGATGAGGAAACGTCCACCCTTCAGGTTCGTATCTTGGGCATCGCTCCCTTGAAAGAGGAGTACGACGATCAAGGTAACTTCCTTTACGAGCTGCCGATGTTCTGGATCTACTATCCGGATGCACGTGAGGCATTGGCTCGTGAGCAAGCCTTTAACTCGGGCAATGATAATGCTCCGATGAACTGGCATGACATTTTTGAGATGAGGTTTTTCTCCAGCTATATTTACAAAGAATCCAATGTGTATGACCGTCGTCTTCAGGATTACCTGCAAGGTGTTGATCTATTATTGGAGTCGGAAAAAATCAGGTTGGAGATTTTCAACTTTGAACATGATCTTTGGGAATTCTAATTCCTACTTCAATTAGGTATAAAACCCGGGTTCGATTATCGAATCCGGGTTTTATTTTTGTACCTCAAAAACGTCTGTTTACCATTGTCATTACTACGAAAACTTGCGGGAGAAACGGTTATCTACGGCATTAGCAATGTTGCTGCCAGGATGATTAATTTCCTGCTGGTCCCTTTCTATGCCAACATTTTAAAAAGTACCGGGGATTATGGTGTAATCTCCATTATGTACAGCTATATCGGATTGGTGCTTGTGGTGATGACCTTTAGGATGGAAACGGGATTTTTCCGTTTCGGTTCGGAAAAAGGGAACAAGGGAAAGGCATTTTCCACAGCCATGATTTCCCTCTTGACCACGACACCTATTATCGTGGCGCTTATCATCCTCTTTGCCCAACCCATTGCCAATGCCATTGAGTATCCGGATTATACCCGTTACGTCATTTATTTGGCGGTTATCGTTGGTTTGGATACACTAACAAGGGTGCCGATGGCAAAGTTGCGTTTGGATAGTCGGCCTTATGCTTTCCTAACGGTACAGCTGACGAATATAGGGGTGAACGTGGGCTTGAATTTGTTTTTCATTCTCCTTTGCCCCATTCTTTTGGAAAACGGATATGACCGGATAAGTAATATTTACGATCCTACAAGTTTGGTAGATTACGTATTCATTTCCAATATCGCGGCAAGTGCCGTGATGTTATTGATGTTGTCACCCCAATTCCTACAAATCAAGGAACGTTTTGACCCCGCCTTATTCAAAAGACTATTCTGGTATATCCTCCCTCTGATACCCGTTGGGATTGCTGCCGTCATTAATGAGGTAATTGATAAACCCATGTTGGGTTTTTTACTCGGAGGAACCAAGGCGGAGAATGATGCGGTGGTAGGCATTTACTCAGCGAATTACAAGCTGGCGGCATTAATGACAATTGTTACCCAAGGCTTCAATTATGCGGCAGAACCTTTTTTCTTTAGAAATGCGGATCGTTCTGATACAAAAGAATTATACGGTAAGGTCGGACAGTCCTTTGCTATTGTAGGAAGTACCGCTTTTTTGGGAATCGTTCTTTTCGTGGATATAGTCGTAATGATTCTAGGCGAGAATTATAGACAAGGAGGAGATGAAATCATCCCGGTTATTCTCCTTGCCAATCTCTGTCTAGGGCTCTATTATAATTTTGCGATTTGGTACAAGCTAAAGGATAAGACCATTATCGGAATGTATATCGCCTTGGTAGGAGCAGGAATCACCCTGACACTTAACTTCCTACTGATTCCCCAAATCGGGTTTATGGCGTCCGCTTGGGCAACCTTGGCTTGTTATTTCGTAATGATGATTTTGGCATACGCCCTGGGAAGGAAATATTACCCCATTCATTATCCAATCCCTAGGATGTTGGTGTATGTGGGATTGGCTTTAGCGGGTTATGCCCTAGGTTTAGGTCTAGAAAAAATACTTCCCGAAGGCTCTTCCCTGATATGGTTCTTAAAGGCGATTATCTTTGTATCGTATCTTTTTGCCATTTACCTATTGGAGAGAAACGGTTTAATTGCCACCTTGAGAAAATCCTGAACATGAATCCGAATCAAGTAGAAATTCACGATAAAACCTTCAAGATTTTCATACCCAAAGCGGAAATCCGAACAAGGATTATGGAGATGGGACGGGAGATTACCAAGGAATTCAAGGACAAGGATCCCGTTTTTATTCCCATTCTCAATGGTTCCTTCATGTTTACGGCGGATATCGTAAGGGCTTGTGATTTTGATTGCGAGATGATGTTCGTAAAAATCCGTTCATACGAAGGAATGGAATCCACCGGGGTCTTTAGGAAAAGTATTGACCTCGAGGGAGATATCAAAGGAAGGCACATCATTATTGTCGAGGATATCATTGATACCGGAAATACCGTTCATCAATTCATGAAAGATTTGGAGGAGCGCGAGCCTGCATCCATTTCCGTGATTACGTTCTTGCTAAAGCCGGATGCCGTCAAATTTAATTTTCCGATTGCTGCTGTTGGATACCGTATTCCCAATGCCTTTGTTGTTGGCTACGGATTGGATTATGATGAGCTAGGAAGGACCTTGCCGGATATTTATCAATTGGCGGAATAGTTTATTTCCACGCACCTAAGACAAATAGCAATTTTTTTTATTTGAGTCTGTCAAAAGAACATGGAAACAAGCAAAATCCCTCACTTTTTTTTAAATTTGAAGTAGCTACACCTTAAACCGCATTTTCCAAACCTTACCTAACCGGTTTTTTTAAGGAAGCTGTTTTATGGAAAGAAACTGGTTTTATGCCTCTTTTCATAAACTATCTATTAGAAAAACCATTCATGAATCCGAGGATTCACCCGATTTTGTCATTCACAATTACGGAATGAAGCGGTACAATTATTACCTCGTTGCGGGATTAGGCTTTAATAAGGAAACATTCAGGAACTTGGTGTTACCCAATGCGGAGAGCATCAACTATATTGAATGGCTTGAGCCTTACGAGAACGAGGATTATTATGATTACGTGGACAGGATGTTCGCGTTCGTGGATACGAACGCACCGAATAAGGTGTTTATCGGGCATTCATTCGGTGGGGTAATGGTTCAAGAATTTGCCCAAAGAACGGAAACCTATAAGGTGTTTTTGGTATCTACCATTAAACATCCCAAGGAGATGTCCGCCAATCTTACCATTTTCAGGAGTTTTCCCTTGTATAGATGGGTAAATCACAAACTGATTCACAACACCTTTGGTTTGTGGGGGAAAATCCACGATTTCAAGAACGAGGAGCAAAAGCAAGTCTTTCTTGATATGGTGGATGAAATGACGATTTCCTACTTTCAGTGGGCAGTGGACGCTATCGTGCATTGGCCGGGCATAAAGAATCGTAAGATTACACCCATCCACATTCACGGGAATAATGACAAAACATTTCCTTTCCGCAGGATTCGGAAACCGGATCACGTAGTAAAAGGAGGCGGGCATTTTATGGTGTATAATCGTGCCGCTGAAGTTAGTGGCTTAATCGCCGAATACCTGAAAATCAAGGAATACGAAGAAGTTGAAAAACCATAAACATGAACAAACTGGAGAGAACGGTCGCTAAATTATCCAAGTATCCTACGTGGATGCTTTCCCGCGCCATTGGTTCCGTTGTAAAATATACGGGAACTTCAAGAATAAGCTATGATGTAATGACGCCCCAAAAAGTGGAGGTGTCCGTGAAAAACCGGAAGAAGGTACAAAACCACATTGGGCAAATCCATGCGGCAGCCATGATTCTTTTAGCCGAAACGGCTACCGGAATGGTGGTGGGCATGAATATCACCGACGATAGCATTCCCTTGGTAAAATACCTGAATACCCGTTTCGTTCGCCGCTCTACCGGGGCAATGAAAGCCGTGGCTACCTTAACGGAGGAGCAAAGGGAATTTATTAAAACCACACCCAAAGGGGAAATTATTGTCCCCGTGATCATAACGGATGAATCCGGTGAATCCCCGATTGAGTGCGATGCTTGTTGGGCTTGGATTCCGAAGAATAAGATTAAGAAGTAGGGGATTGCTTTTCTTGGCTCATCTTAATTTTGAGCATTTTTGTCGTAAATAAAGGATAATCTTTATGCTTTCCTTGACTTTTGGGAATGAACCATAAGGCATGGTTCTGCGTCAAAAGAAGGAAACTACTGAATCGCTATTGATTCCTTATCTTTGAGAGAGGAAATGCTTGGGATAGCAACAAAAGCATGAAGCGGAAAGCATGATTATTGATGTCATATTCGCCATTATTGTAGGATACGGAATGTATGTCGGTTATACCAATGGTATTATCAAAACCGTCTTTACCATACTTTCCTTCCTTTTCGGTGCCTTGGTTACCGCCCACTTTTACAAGGAGGTAACCGATGTACTCATGAGCCTATTTCCTTACGATAGGTCTTTGATGCTTATCGTTGGTGTCGCTACTACCTTCTTGGTAACGATGATTTTCCTGCGTCTTATCGGCAGGCAAATCGAGAATTTGTTCAAGACCGCCAAGATTAACTTCGTGAACCAAATCGTAGGAGGTGTAGTTATGGCGGTTCTGCTTACCGTTGTTTACAGCCAAGTGATATGGTTCGCCGTAGAGTCCCGCTTGATGTCAGATCAGGTAGAGGATTCCAAAACGTATCCCTTTATCCAAGAGGTTCCCAAGAAAACCAAGGTGGTTTGGGAAAAAGTAAGCCCCGCCATGAAAGACTTATGGGACGATGTGGTGAATACCATGGATTCCCTAGGGGAGGATAATCGGATTGAGGAAACCTCCAAGATCAACGATTTCGGCGGACGTGAATTTGAAATCCGGGAAGTAGGGGACGATGAGGATTCTTCTAATTGATAATTACGATTCATTTACGTACAACTTGTATGACTACCTGCTCCGTTGTGGGGTAGAGGTAATCGTTGTACGTAATGACGAATGGACCCTAGCGGAATTCAAGGCATTTGATTTTGATGGTTTGGTAATTTCCCCGGGCCCTTCCCGTCCTGCGGATGCCGGCATCATGAACCAAGTCCTTGCCTATTTTTACGATAAAAAACCGGTACTCGGTATTTGCTTAGGGCACCAAGCCATCGGAGAGTTTTTTGGGGCGGAATTGGTAAAGGCAAGGCTCCCTGTCCACGGAAAAACTTCCGTAATCCAACATGACGGACAAGGAATATTCAAGGATTTACCAAGGGAATTCCAAGTCATGCGTTACCATAGCCTTATCCTCAAAGACCTAGAAGGAATACCCTTACAAGCCACGGCGTTTACCTATGAAGGAGAAATCATGGGCTTACGTCATTCGTTTCTCCCCATTTCAGGTGTTCAGTTTCACCCTGAATCCATATTGACGGAATACGGGCTTCCCTTATTAAATAATTGGTTGGAAAGCATTAGGGTAACTATTCCGCATACCTAGCCAACGATTCATACCTTTGCGGCGTTCTTGGATTTGAATCACGTTTCCTATGAAAACCCGCATACTTCTTCCTTTTTTTCTTTTTCTGACCTTCGCTCTTGCAGCACAGGATGCCAAGCCCGGCATCCAGCGTCTGTTTGAACCTGCCGATTCCTTGAATAAAGCCAGATTTTGGACACTGAACGGTGGACTTATCGGTGGTTATACAGGAGTAGTGGTAGCTTTGGATAGGGTGTGGTACGCGCAATTTCCCCGTTCCCGTTTCCATTTTTTCAATGATATGGGGGAATGGGAGGATATGGATAAATTCGGGCACCTCTATACCGCATATTTCGAGGCGAAATTTACCTCAGGATTATATCAATGGGCAGGCGTACCCGACAAGAAAGCGGATATCGCCGGAGTGGTGCTAGGGACCGTTTTTCAAGGAACCTTGGAAACGCTTGATGGCTTCTCGGAAGAATGGGGTTGGTCTTGGGGAGACATTGGTTTTAATACGGGTGGTGTCCTTTTGTTTTGGGGACAAGAATTGGCCTGGCAGGAGCAGCGTATCTTACTGAAACTTTCCTCTTGGCGCCGTCCTCCTTCCGATATGATGATAAACTCAACGGATGGATTGCATACCTACTCGATTATCCAAAGGCAAAATGAACTTTACGGAACGGGAATAGGGGAGGTGTTATTGAAGGATTATAATGCACTTACCATTTGGGCATCCGTAAACATTCATTCATTTATTAGAAACGAGGATACCAAATTCCCTAAGTGGTTGAATGTAGCGGTAGGTTACGGAGCCGAAAATATTTACGGTGGTTTCTCCAATGAATGGACGGATGAGGAAACCGGGGCCAAGTATATTTTAAATGCGGATGATTACCCCCGATACCGGCAATTCTTCTTATCCTTTGACGTGGATTTAACCCGCATTAAAACCCGGAACCGTTTTTTGAAAACCTTATTCTCCGCGATAAATATTATCAAAATTCCCGCGCCTGCCTTAGAGTTTAATACCCAAGGGGACGTCAGGTTTAGGGCATTTTATTTCTAGGGATTAGAAAAGGATTTATTCCTAATTTCCATAAACGATCAAATTCATAATTGATCAATCTCTTTGCATTGACGTTTTTGCCATTATCTTAGGGGAAGATGCGCCTAATCTACCATTTCATATTTGCGTTTATTTTACTTTATCCCTTGGGCTTGCTGGCTCAAGGCACACCCTTTATTGATACCTATTTAAAGGAGGATTACGATGGAGGTCAAGCAAACCGGGGTTTTGTAATGGACAAAACAGGGATGCTTCACATCGCAAATTCCAAAGGTTTATTAAGTTTTGACGGCACCCGGTTTTCCTTGGTGCCATTAAGCAACAAAACTCCGGTTCTTTCAATTGCCGTGGATGATAACAATATTATTCTGGCAGGGGGACAAGGCGAGTTCGGGTATTTTTTACCGGATGATAAAGGGGCGTTGAAATACCGCTCCCTTAAAAACCTATTACCGGACGAGCATCTGGAATTCTCGGATATTAGGCATATCGCCGTTGAAAACGGAAAAGCATATTTTAAGTCATTGCAACGGGTTTTTGTTTGGGATGTGGGAACGGAAAACATGAAGGTCCTACAAAATTCGTCAACCCTTGAATTCCTTGGGAATACGGCAGGAAAAATTTGGGTGGATGATCAATCAAAAGGTATCCGAACCCTAGAAGGCGATACTTATTCCAAGGTAAAAGGCGGGGAAATATTCGCTGATAAGGAGGTAACCTGTGTCCTTGAACTCGGCGATAAACTGCTATTGGGGACGTGGAGCAGAGGTTTTTATAAGTTAGAAGGAGACAGTATCAGCAATTGGCAAACCACGGCCGATGCCAAACTTAAGGGATTAGGGATTAAAACCGCCGTTCCTGATTTGAATGGCGGTTTGGTGGTTGGAACGATCTCGGGCGGTATATTATTCTTGGATAAGGAAGGGAATGAAATCCAATATTATTCCCAAGAAAACGGTTTAAGAAGCAATGCGGTCCAGGCCCTTTTGTTTGATGCTTTGGGTAATTTATGGGTAGGGACCGAAAACGGTTTCCACTACCTTCGGATGGGAGAACCTTTCAGGTACATTAGTCCTGATTTACGACAGGTACCCTATGGCTATGCGGTTAAGGTTTTTAATGGTGTTCCCTATTTTGCTACCAGCCAAGGCCTGTACAAGCATGACTCGAACGGTTTTTCTAGAGTCCCCGGAGGAGAAGGCTTATGCTGGAATCTTTCGGAATGGGACGGGCGTTTGTTTTTGCATAAGCATTTTGGGCTTTTTGAGGTAAAATCATCAGGAGTTGTTCCTGTTCGTGCCTCAGGACCGGGTTCTTGGTTGCTTAAGGATTGGAAAAACGGATATCTGGAAGGAACGTATTTTGGATTGGTATATCATCCGGTGTCAGGAGAGGAGGAGGAATTCCGCTTGAATGAATCTTGCCGCATTTTTGAGATGGAAGGGGATGATGTTTGGATCAGCCATGTTTATAAGGGCGTTTTTAAGGTTTCGGGTACCGATGGGAAGTTCAAGGATTTTAAACGATATGATTCTAAGGACGGGTTTCCCTCTGACATCGGGATCAACCTCAGTAAAATAGATGAGCAAATTGTCTTCACCACTGAACGTGGGATTTATTTCTACGATAAGGAAACCGACCGAATGCTACCTCACGAAAACCTGAATGCGGTATTTGGCGAGGATTGTCAACTTACCCGATTGGTAGACGATGGTTTTGGTAGATTATGGTACGTTGAGAATAAAGAGGTTGGTTACGTGGATGCCACATCCTTGCTTACCAAAGGCGAATGGGAGAAGATTCCCCTGCCTCCGCTCAAAGGGCGGCTCATAGAAAACTTCGAATACATTTATCCTTATTCCAAGGAGCGAGTGCTTTTTGGTTCGGAAAGTGGTTTTATAGCCTATTTCCCGGAGGAGAAAACGGCTCCCATCCTTCCCAAGGCTCGAATTACGGAGATCATGGTAGGGGTGAATTTGGATTCCCTTCTTTTTGGCGGGTATTTTATGAAAAACGGTACGCCCTCAATGGAACAAAGCCGGCTTCCTGAAATTAGCTTTAGGGATAATAATTTGAAATTCCGCTTGGCTTCGGATGATTTCAGTAGGGGAGACGGTATTATGTATTCCACCAAATTGGATGGTTTTGATCGGGATTGGTTAGATTGGACGGACTCACCGGAACGTAGTATTACGCAGCTACCTGCCGGGAATTACTTGTTTTGGGTCAAAGCAAAAAGAAAAGGGGAGGAAGCGGGTGAAGCGGTTTCTTATGCTTTTAGAATTAAGGCACCATGGTACGCTACCAATTTAGCGAAACTCATGTATTTCCTTTTTGCCTTGTTCTTAATCTACCTTATCTGGTGGATACCTAGGGATAGGCATGAGAAGGAAACCCGGAATCTCCAAGAAAGACAGAAGGAGCAATTGGAATCCCGGGAAAAGGAATACGAGAGAAGGGTTAAGGAATCCGAGGAGGAATTAGTACGCTTAAGAACGGAAAAATTGGAATCGGAAGTGAAATTCAAGAATTCCGAGTTGGCTTCCTCCACTATGGCATTGGTGCAAAAAGGAGAAATCCTCCTTAAGATCAAGGAGGAACTGAGCAAAATTACCAATTTGGAAAGCGAGAAAGCCATTCGTGACGGTATCCGGAAAATTATCCGCACCATTGAAAAGGATTTTCGCCTAGATGATGATTGGGACTCTTTCGAGCAATATTTTGATCAGGTACACACTGATTTTATAAAACGACTTCGTGAGAAATTCCCCCAACTTACCCCAAAGGATTACCGTTTGTGCGCTTACCTAAGAATGAATCTTTCCTCTAAGGAAATTGCTACCCTTCTTAATATTACCACACGTAGTGTCGAGGTTTCACGCTATAGACTCAGGAAAAAATTAGACTTGGATTCCTCCGTCAACCTTGTTGATTTCATCATGGACGTATAGGGAATGAATAATTAAGAATGAGGAATGAATAATTTTGAAACACACCGGAGAAACCCTTAAATTTCCTTCACTCCTTCACTCCTTCACTCCTTCACTCCTTCACTCCTTCACTCCTTCACTAAAAAACGCAGAGTCCCGAATTCGGAACCCTGCGTTGAATCACTCAAAAAGCCTGAAGAAGCTTATCTTCCAATAACGACTTTTCTGGTCAAGTTACCTTCAGCCGTTTGAACTTGTAGCAAGTAAATACCCGCGCTCAAACCGGAAACATCCCAGTTGAAAGTCATATTATCAAAATTGGCATTTTCACGGATAACCGTTTGACCGATTACATCAATCAAGCGGATTTCAGTATCCACGTTCTGTGTCCAAGCCAAATTAACGTTCAACATTTCGGAAGCCGGATTCGGTGAAATATCCAAGCTTTGGAATATCTCGGAATCCTCGATTCCCACACCGAAACACTCAAAGCAAGTGTTCCAGCAGTAAGCCGTTAACGTTTCATCCATACTTACAACGGTAATGGTACGGTTGGTAAAGCCATCAATAGTGGTTGTACACTCATCACCTTCCGTTAATTCCTCTTGGTCATTCCAACCGTCTACGGTGTACTTGAATTCGTACGTTCCATTCGGTAATGGAATGGTAATCTCCCAGATACCGTCACCATCGGAATCATCCATTGGCGCACAGCCGCCACACCAGTCATTGAATGTACCGTTTATGAATACGCCATTCGCGGTAGAACCTGTGTAATCCTGCATGTCTACACGGAAAGTAATATTATTATCCACCGGCTCCGCTCCGCAAGCAAAGCAAGACGCCCAACAAACAGCATCCAAGGTAGCATCTCCCGTAACGATAACGCTCCTGTTGGTGTAACCATCAATAGTGGTGGTACAAACATCTCCTTCCGTAAGGAATTCTTGATCGTTCCAACCATCCACGGTGAACTTATACTCAAAAGTATCTTGAGGAAGATCCACGGTTACGGTCCAGATGCCGTCCATATCGGAATCATCCATTGGTGCACAACTACCGCACCATCCATTGAAGGAGCCGTTCAAGAATACACCGTTCGCGGTAGAACCGCCGTACTCATTCATGTCTACTTGGAAAGTAACCGCAGCCAAGCCCGGACCTACGCCACAAGCATCACAGCTCGCCCAGCAAACCGTAGGTAAACTAGCGTCACCCGCTACATCGATGGTTCTATTGGTGAATCCATCAATGGTAGTTGTACAAGGATCTCCTTCAGCAAAGAACTCCTGATCACTCCAACCATCCACGGTAAACTTGTACTCGTAAGTTCCGTTTTGAAGTTCAGCGGTAACTTCCCAAACGCCATCCATATCGGAATCGTCCATAGGGGTACAATTACCGCACCATCCGTTGAAGGAGCCGTTCAAGAATACACCATTAGCGGTGGAACCACCGTACTCGTTCATGTCAACACTAAAAGTTACCATGCTATTAACCGGTTCTTGTCCACAAGCAAAACAACTGTTCCAACAAACGACACCTTGATCCCCGTCACCGTTTACGGAAAGAGTTCTGTTAGTGTAGCCATCTGTTGTCATTACACAAGGATCACCATCCGTTAGGCTTTCTTGATCAGTCCAGCCATCAACGGTAAATTTGTACTCGTAGTCACCTGCCATCAACGGTAGGGTAACCTCCCAAACACCATCCATATCGGAATCATCCATAGGGTTACAACTACCGCACCATCCGTTGAAGGTACCGTTTACAAATACACCATTCGCTGTAGAACCGCCGTATTCGTTCATGTCTACACGAAAAGTAATGTTGCCGTCTTGTGCGGAAGGACATGCGTCACAAATGTCCCAACATGCCGCATCCAGTGAAATATCGGCATCCACTACCTCAATGGTTCTGTTCGTGAAACCATCAATGGTGGAGGTACATGGATCACCATCGGTAAGGTTCTCCTGGTCCGTCCAGCCATCTACGGTGAATTTGTACTCATAAATGCCTGCGGGAAGGGGAATGGTGATTTCATATACACCATCACCATCAGAATCATCCATTTGATTACAGCCACCGCACCAGCCATTGAAGGAACTGTTGATGAAAACGCCGTTTGCGGTACTTGCCGCATCATCATAGGCAGCCATGTCTACTCTAAAGGTGACATTGTAATCTTGGGCACTCAACATTCCCATGCAAAGGAACAATGCTGAGATAAATAAGGTAAAACTCTTTTTCATAGTGAGAATTAATTTGTAATGAAGACCGGAAAAACCGGAATATCCGTGTTTTGTCGGAACGCCGGTTTTTTCGGGAATTTTATTTTGTTGTTTTATGCCATCTCAAAATTTATGGCATAAAGAATTCTTGTTGTTAGTATGAAAGGTTAAATTAGGATATTGTTAGTTCCTTATCAAATTTAAGCTTTTTACTGCCCTTTATTTGATCTTTTGCCACATCATTACCACAACAATGGAATTAAATTACCACAACAATGACTCAAAAGTGAAGTGTTAGGGGCTTTTCCTTGAGTAAACGCATTACATTTGGAATACATGGCGTCTAAGCAATGAAAAATTGTTGATTTTCAAATTTTAACCAGATTTATTGTATGAGGATATCTACATTAATTACAGGTTTGACCTTGGTCTTTCTCTTACCTGTGGGCTTATTCTCCCAAACATACACCGTGACCGGGATAGTTTTATCCTCCGAGGATGGGGAGCCTGTAATAGGGGCGACCATTGAGGTAAAGGATAATCCGGACAATCTCGGAACCGTGACGGATTTTGACGGAAGCTTCTCCGTTGGTGTTCCTGATGGGGATGCCGTACTTCTATTCAGTTATGTGGGACTTAAAACCCTAGAGGTTGAGGTATCCGGTCCGGGTGACTTAGGAACCATTAATATGTTTCCTGAAAGTTCGCTTCTAGAGGAAGTAGTGGTAGTAGGTTACGGAACTACGGAAAGGAGTAAAATCAGTGGCTCCGTATCCGTAATCAAAGCGGAGGACATTTCCGAGACGCCTATCCTTCGGACGGAGCAAGCCATCCAAGGGCGGACATCGGGTGTAACCGTGAGCCAAAACTCCGGTTCCCCGGGTAGTGAACTTACCGTCCGTATTCGTGGAACGGGTACCATTAACGGTGGTGATCCGCTATATATAGTAGACGGGGTGCCCGTGTCGGGTCTTGATTTCTTGAGCCCCAATGATATTGAGTCTATTAATATCCTAAAGGATGCGGCTTCCGCGGCAATCTATGGTTCAAGGGGGGCAAACGGGGTAGTATTAATTACCACCAAAAAAGGAAAAAAGAACCAAGGCGGTATTATTGCCTATGAAGGTTATTTCGGGGTACAAAGCCCCTCGAAAAAAATGCACCTTTTGAATGCTCGCGAATATGCCATTATCCAAAATGAAGCATACTTGGCGGCAGGGGAAACACCTCCTGCGGAATTCATGAATCCACTTGCTTTCGGTGAAGGAACCGACTGGCAGGATGCCATATTCGAGGATGCACCGATTACGAGCCACAACCTGAGTATCTCAGGTGGCTCCGAGAAATCCACGTACGCGGTCTCCGGAAATTACTTCAAGCAAGATGGAATCGTGGGTGGACCCAAAGCCAGATTCGAAAGATATACGGCAAGGTTAAATGGTGCTAACCAAGTGAATGATTGGTTGGATATTGGTACCAATATTGGTTTTACGCATTTTACAAGGAATGCTTTGGCGGAAAATAGCCAATATACTTCCCCTCTAATGCGTGCCTTGAACATGGATCCAATTACTCCGGTAAGGAAATTCGACGGAACTTATGCCTATTCCCTTTACGCGGATACTGATGTAGCCAACCCGGTGCATCAAATCGAGCAAACCAATGATGAGTGGACAAGTAACAGGGTCTTAGCGAATGTCTTCACCAATATTAAATTCATGGAGGGGCTTTCCTTCAGGACTTCCTACAGTGTGGATGCTACCTTCGCTAACCAGGACTTGTTCTTCCCCATTTTTAATTTGAGTGTGGATACCTCACTCAATGACGCTCCTTCCATAGAAATTAGTGATGAGAATACGGTTGTCTTAAATCGTTATTCATGGATCAATTGGCAATTAGAGAATGTTTTGACCTACGAGAAAACATTCAAGGAAAAACACAAGTTCGAGGCATTAGCCGGTAATACGATTCTAGAAAATAGGCAGCACGTAAGTGGTGGCGCCAATACGGGATTACCAAGCAATAACCCCGAGGATGCTTATATCTCCAATGCTACGGGAACCATAGACTCACAAACGGCATCGGAATGGGCAACGGAATCCTCTTTGATTTCCTTCTTTACGCGTGCCAATTACGAATACGATAATAAATACCTCTTCTCAACTACGCTTAGGGTAGATGGTTCCTCTAGATTCGGTGCCAATAACCGATTTGGGGTGTTTCCTTCTTTCTCGGCAGGATGGGTAATTTCACAAGAGGATTTCTTCGATATCGCACCCATTAGTTTCCTTAAATTGAGGGCGAGCTGGGGAAGTAACGGTAATAATAATATCGGTGATTACGCATTCTCCACCATCGTTTTCCAAGGACAAAATTACGCTTTCGGACCCGCCGAGGATATTACGAACGGAGCCGTGGCAACTACCGCCGCTAACCCGGATATCAAGTGGGAAACCATTACGCAAACCGACATCGGATTGGACGTGGAACTGTGGGACGGTAAACTGAATGTTACTACGGATTACTACATCAAAAATACACGTGATATGTTGTATGCCGCACCTATCCCGCATACCGCGGGAACAGCGGCTCCGGTACAAAATATCGCGACCATCAGAAACAATGGTTGGGAATTCTCGGCAACCTATCGTGAAAGAGCAACCGCACTTAAATATAGTGTAGGCGGTAATTTCTCCGTAGTGAAAAATGAAGTGACCAACCTCGGATTAGGAGGGGACCCCGTATTGTCCGGGTTTATCCAATCCGCGAATGCCTTCGCTTCCCAAACGGACGTAGGGCAACCCGTCGCTTCATTCTTCGGTTACGTAACGGACGGTATTTTCCAAAATCAAGCGGAAGTTGAAGCGCACGCTTTCCAAAATGAAGGAACGGCTCCCGGCGATATTCGTTTCGCGGATTTGAATAACGATGGCGTTATCGATGAATTGGATAGAACCTACATCGGTAATCCTACACCTAGGTTCTCCTACGGTGCTACCATTGATTTGGAGTACAAGGGCTTTGATTTAGGCATATTCCTTCAAGGCGTTTCAGGAAATGACGTTTACAACGGAATCGTGCGTTATGACTTTAACTACGTAAACCGTCCTGTTTCCGTTTTGGATCGTTGGACGGGGGAAGGAACCTCCGATATTGAACCAAGGGTAAATATCAAGGATCCGAACCAAAACTCAAGAATTTCGGATCGGTTTATCGAGGATGGTTCTTATATGAGGGTTAAAAACGTTCAGTTGGGTTACAATGTACCCAAGAAGATTTTGGAGACCGTGCGTATCAAGAAACTGAGGGTGTACATCGCCTCCCAAAATCTATTCACCTTCACCAAATATTCCGGATTGGACCCTGAAATCGGAACAATCGTCCGTGATAACAGTTTGGAATTAGGTATCGATAGAGGTTTCTATCCGCAAGCAAGAACCTTCTTGGGAGGTATTCAAGTTACGTTTTAATAAAAGGTAAAATGAACAATAAAAAATTAATAGCCCTAGTGGCACTTCCCTTATTCTTGATGATTTCAGGTTGCGATGGCTTCTTGAATCGTGAGCCAATCGTAGGGGAAACGGAGGAAAACTTTTACAAGACGGCGGATGATGCAATCGTTGCCGTGAATGCGGCTTATGCCGCTCTTCAATTCGAAAGGAATCCCGCAGGGCATTTCCGTTGGTTTTGGGGTGATATCATGTCCGATGATTCCGATAAAGGAGGATCGGGTGATAACGATGTTTTCGAATTATTACTGCTTGAAACTTTCCAAACGCCCTTGAACGGTGAGCTCTTGGACTCCGAGTGGAAAGCTTCTTACGAAGGGATTTATCGTGCCAATGTGGTATTGGAAAATGTACCGCCCATTGAAATGGATGAGGCTTTGAAATCCCGCATTCTAGGGGAAGCTAGATTCATCCGCTCGTATTTCTTCTACAATTTGGTAACCATTTTCGGTGGTGTTCCCTTAGCGGATCGTGTATTATCTCCCGAGGAGTATGATCTACCGAGATCATCCGCGGAAGAAGTTTGGGCATTGATTGAATCCGACTTGGTTCAAGCGGCGCAAGATCTTCCCATGAAAAGCGAATATGCAGCCAGTGATTTAGGGCGTATTACAAAAGGTGCCGCACAAGCCCTTTTGGTAAAAGCATACGTATACCAAGAAAAATGGCAGGATGCGAAATCCACCGCTGAGGCAATCGTGAATTCCGGGGAATATTTCCTTGACCCTGATTTTACGCAAATCTTTACGCCGGCGGGAGAAAACGGTCCCGGTTCTATTTTCGAGATTCAATTCATGACGGAATCCGGTGGAACTTGGGATAATCCCAATGAAGGTTCCCTTACCAATGTTTTCCAAAGGGCTAGAGGGCAATTTGCCGGTTTCGGTTTCAATATCCCTACCCAAAACCTAGTGGATGCCTTCTTTATGGAGGACCCGAATAATGAGGATCCAAGGTTGAAATCCACCCTTTTCAGGGAAGGTGAACCTATGGGTGACCGCGGTATCTTTACCAAGGACGCTACAGGTTTCCCACACGATTATTACGCTAAGAAATACTTCAATAGCTTAAGCGAGGAAGCCTCCTTCGGTGATCCCGTGAATAACGGTGGTTCTAACGATAGGGTAATCAGGTTCGCGGATATACTTCTGCTTCATGCGGAGGCTTCCTACCATTCCGGAAATGAAGCTGCTGCTAGATCATCCCTTAATATGGTAAGGGAAAGAGCAAGAGCCGGTGAAACGGGTGTTCTTCCGGACGTGACTGCTTCGGGTCAGGCTTTATTGGATGCCATTTACCATGAAAGAAGAGTGGAACTTGCTCTAGAAGGTCACCGCTTCTTTGATTTGGTAAGAACCGGCCGAGCAAGTACGGCTTTGGGTTCCTTGGGATACGTGGAAGGAAGACATAATCTTTTCCCGATCCCCCAATCCCAAATCCAAGCAACGAATGGTGCTATTACCCAAAATCCGGGTTATTAAAAAATTCCTTTCCGGTATCTATAAATCAAATACCGGATTCAAAATATGGATAAATGAAACACGTAAGAATTCTATTTTTCCTGCTGGTAGTCCTCTTATATTCTTGTGAACCGATAGTGGATGAGGGAAGGGATTTGCCGCCCTTACCGGATGAACCTGAGTTTACGGTTACCCAAACGGTGGATAACCCCAATAGGTTTGTCGTCTCCTTTAACGGTGACGGATTCTTTAACCACTTATGGGATTTTGAAGGTGGTTCTCCCGCCAATTCATCCTTGAATGTGGATACGGTATTCTACCAAAGGGCAGGTTCATATGATATTACCCTTCATGCCGCGGCTATCGGTGGAGGCGGAACGGCTAGTTCTACCCAAACCGTAGTGGTTGAGGAAGATGCGGTTATTGAATGTAATGAGACCTTGGCTCTCCTAACAAATGCCTGTACCAGTAAATGTTGGACCTTATCCCCGGAGGCAGGTTCTATTACCGTAGGATCAGGGCCCCTGTTGGATGATTTCTTCGTTTCTTCCGGTTTGGACGGGGCGCAAATGGATGATCTCTATTGTTTCGATTTCGAGGAATCCTCCTTGGATTATTTGAATAATAATACCAGTTTTTCCGCTTGCGCGGGCTATGTGGTGGTCGAGGATTATCCCATTCCGGCTAACCTTAGTTTTGTGGTAGTACCCAGCGGTACGGATTATTCCGATTGGAAAATTGTAGTATCAGGTGATTTTTGGATGGGCGTAGAGGATTCAGGTAATGAATACGAAATCTACTCCATCACGGAAACGGAAATGGTATTACTTACTCCAATCAAACCTTGTGATGGTTCAGCCTCACCGGGTTGGTTTACCCTTACTTTCATCGCAAATTAAAATGAAACATACAGTGAATAAAAGATTCTTCTATATCATCATAGCAATGGTTTTCTTGGCGGCTTCCTGTAGTAAAGAGGATGTCTTGCCGGATCCCGTTTTACCTGTTCTTTCCTTAGAGGATGTTCAAATCCAAGAGGGAAATATTGAACAAGTGGTAGAGATGAAAGTAACCCTCACGGGAGAGAATATTACCAATGTCGTTGTTGGTTATAATACCGTGGAAGGTTCCGCCGCTTCAGGAGCGGATTATAAAGGTGCTTTGGGCGAACTTATATTCAGCCCGGGTGAAACCGAGAAAATTATTGAAATTACCGTATTGGGTGATTTGATTACGGAACCCGAGGAAACCTTTGAGTTCATCTTATTGAATCCGATTAATGCTACCATGGAGGACAACCGTGCCACCATTACCATTCTGGATGACGATGATGGCTTTACCAATAGCCTTACCATCCCTACGGAAGGTTATACCACTCCTTTGAATTACGCGGGGCGTACCTTGGTTTGGGCGGATGAATTCCAAGGGGAAACCTTGAATTTAGACGACTGGACCCATGAAACCGGAACAGGAAGTAATGGATGGGGTAATAATGAATTACAGCATTATCGCCCTGAAAATACTTATATGGCATTGAATGACTACTTGGTCATTGAAGCAAAAAACGAAACCTACCAAGGTTCTGAATATACTTCCTCAAGGATCATTACGGCAGGTAAGCAAGAGTTCCAATACGGAAGGATTGATATCCGTGCCGCTATGCCTAAAGGACGCGGTATGTGGCCCGCATTGTGGATGTTAGGTTCCGATTTCTGGACCAACGGTTGGCCTTCATGCGGTGAGATCGATATCATGGAAATGATTGGTCATAATAACAACATCGTACACGGAACGGTACACTACGGTGTAAATCCAAGCCAACACACTTCTTCCGGTTCATCAAGAATCACACCTTCAGGGGAGAATTTCGATGAGATATTCCATGTATTCTCCTTAATTTGGGAGGAGGATAACATTCAAATCCTGGTAGATGATAATCTATACTTCGAGGTAACACCCGAGGAATTAAATAATGGTCAACCTTGGCCTTTCAATCAGCCCTTCTTCTTTATTTTCAATGTAGCGGTAGGAGGTGATTGGCCCGGTTCCCCGGATGAGAATACCCTATTCCCCCAATTTATGGTAGTGGATTACGTGAGGGTATTTCAATAAAAACGAATTAGCCTAATAGGCTTACTTTTTTCATAATACCTGGTTGCCCGAGTTTTTTTGGCAATCAGGTATTTTTGTTTTGGGCTAGTCCGGCAAATTTTTAATCAATATTGAAGAGGGGCTTTATTCCAATAATTAGCCGTGAAGGAAAGAAGTATTATATTCATTTTCTAAGAAGCTGTTTTGATTTAGTTTTTTATAAAAAGTATAAATTCAAACAACTTCTAAAGGATACAAACGAAAAACCAAGGACATGGAAGTATTAGATTGGGTCGTTATCTCGGGATATTTTCTAGGGATTTTTGCGGTTGCTTTTTTCGTGACCCAAAAAGAAAAAAAAGAAAATAGCTCCGAGGATTATTTCCTAGCGGGCAGGAATATCGGTTGGTTCGTAATCGGAGCTTCCTTATTTGCTTCCAATATCGGTTCAGAGCATTTGGTCGGGCTTGCGGGCTCCGGTGCCAACGGTGATTTCGCCGCCGGTCAGTTTGAATTGTTGGCTACTTTAATATTGATATTATTAGGATGGGTTTTTGTTCCGTTTTATATTAAATCAGGGGTGTTTACCATGCCTGAGTTCCTGGAGAAAAGATATTCTACAGGAGCTAGGAATTACCTGTCCATCGTTTCGATTTTTGCCTACGTAGCCACCAAGATTTCCATTACCATATTTGCGGGTGCCCTTGTATTTAAATTAATGTTGGGCGTGCCGTTTTGGATAGGCGCCACTCTAGTAGTATTAGCTACCGGATTATATACCATTTGGGGTGGATTACGTGCCGTTATTTATACGGATATGATTCAAATGTTCGTATTGGTAGCCGGTTCTTTAGCGGTTACATATTTTGGCTTAAAAGCCATTGGAGGATGGAGCGGTGTAAATCATCAGTTGTATCTGACTCACGGCTCGGAATCGATGGATTGGCTCAGCCTATGGCGTCCTATGGATGACCCTGATTTTCCTTGGACGGGTGTCCTTTTCGGTGCCCCGATTTTAGGGATATGGTATTGGTGTACGGATCAATTTATCGTACAAAGAACCTTATCCGCCAAGAACATTTCCGAGGCAAGGAAAGGTACCATTTTTGGTGGTTTCTTAAAGTTACTTCCCATCTTCTTGTTCGTGGTTCCGGGAATTATTGCTTACGCCATTTTCCTGAAAGAGGATCCTACTTTATTAATTGATCCTGAAACAGGTTTACAGGATAATGATCTTGCCTTACCCGCACTGGCAATGAACTTCTTACCTATGGGATTACGGGGCTTGGTGGTAGCGGGGATGCTAGCGGCACTCATGAGTTCCTTGTCCTCCGTGTTTAACTCGGCATCGACTTTATTTACTCTGGATTTTTACAAGAAGTGGTATCCGGATGCAGAGGAAAAAACTTTGGTAAACGTAGGTCGTATCGCCACCTTGGTTTTGGTGATTTCCGGTTTAGCCTGGATTCCTTTCATGAAAACCCTTATGGAAGGTGACGGTGTTTACAAATACCTACAATCCATCCAAGGATACATTTCCCCTCCAATTGCCGTGGTCTTCCTCTTCGGGCTTTTCTTTAAACGTTTGAATGGTCAAGGCGCAATGGCGGCATTACTTACGGGGTTATTTATGGGTTCCTTCCGATTAATCATGGAGGCAGTCCACAAATCTAGCCCTTTTGCTGACGGTAGCTTCATGCATTCTTTAGTAGGCATAAACTTTTTGCACTACGCCATCATCATGTTCGTGGTTTGTGCCATCGTGATGTTCGTGGTTTCCTTTATGACTCCTGCCCCGGCTCCGGAGAAACTCAAGAACACGACCTATGAGCGTGATCCGGAAGCCAAACCACTCCTCCAAAATATTGATTTCTATTT
>JAHDDF010000246.1 GCA_020629475.1 Saprospiraceae bacterium | reverse complement strand
TTCCTTTGAGTAGTTTGTCCAATAGCGACTACTTGCTCTTTCCCTAATTCGTATTTTTCAAAGTATGCCTCAGCATTCATCGGGCTAGTAAATATCAAAACATCCGCAGCAGGAAAGGGAAATGATTGCTTTTTGGTGTTTTCATATACCACCAGGTCTAAAACTTCAATTTCTTCCTCTATTAAAGTCTGGATTGATTTTTCCGAATGCCTTGCCCTTGGGAACAGGACCGTTTTCCCCATTGCAAACGCCTTGAACGCTTTGGCTACATCTTCCGGCTTTCCTTCACCAATAAAATCCGCGGTAAATCCGTATTGCTCCAAGTGATTGGCCGTTCCCTTGCCCATACAAGCATAAAGAATATTATTATCCAGAAAGGGAATAGAAAAATCAACCGCCTTTTTTCCGTAAAAGAAAACGACCTCAACATCAAGAGAAAAAGAAACATTCTCAATAGAGGAAAATTCAAGTAAGGACATACCTACGACATTCCATTCCTTTACGGAAAGAAAGGGGCTATTATCCTTTAGTACCCTTGAAATGAAAATATTGGGCATAGATTCTTAAAAAGCATTTAGTCCATGCAATGAATTAAATACAAAAGTAAACCTAATCGGAAAAAGTTTTTCCAATCACCCTTCAAGCCCGCCTTGTAATTGTTTGTGTAGATTCTATTTCAAATACCCTGAATTGCCTTTAGAGTATCGAGAAGCTACCGCCATTCCGCCCCCAAATAGGAGGACGGCTAAAATCACGCCCAAAATAAACATAACGTCTTGTCTTGTCTAGTTAACTGCCTTTGTTCCCCCGATAAATCATGACCGGGCGGTCATAATGAATCGTAGTTCCGTGTTCTCGTAAAATAGTGTAATAAGAGGGATATAAAATTCGGTAATATCAGTAGGTTATGATGAAGTTATCATTTTGACGGGAGATTCCAAAAAGACCGAAAAAAAATTTTCAAATAAATCTTATTTCCCTAAAGTCGGGTTATCCTGCCTTATGCGTCAATTCGGATATAACCTTCATCCCTAAAGCCAAAACAAAAACTGCACCAACGGTAATTGCGACAATCATTTTTTCTCATTTTTGTATTCGTTATTGGGACGAAAAAAAACCGTAAAGACACCGCAAAAATGTACCGTTAACAATAATTTTAAGCAAAAAGGCTGATTAGTTTTTCTTGAATTCCTCACCATCAAAAACCCAAGCGGGCTTACCCATTAGTGCTAGTTTTTTCAGGAGTTGTTCCCCTTCGGGTATTTCACCAAAATCCTTGTAAATCTTACAGGTTTCCCGATCTAAAATCGCCCAACCGGAGTATAAATCATAAATCATCAATAAATCCCTCCATTCACTTTCGAATACATATTCATCCAAATGGATATCCAACTCGGATACTTTTGACTTCCACTCTAGCTCAGTCACACAAGAGGGACCATTAAATTTTATCTTCTTTAACGTATCCGGACCTTTCCGTACGCTTAAACTTAGAGAGGTAGCGTTTCCAAGTTCTAGAATATACTCAGTGATGTTCGAACAGGAAAGGAGAAAAATCAAAAACGGCAAAAGGTAAAAGGTCTTTTTCATAAGACTAAGAACAAAAAAAACAGGGAACTACAAAAGTAGAACCCTGTATAACCCCAAAAAACCAAATGAAAAACAATCAATCTTTCCTCAAAAAGAGGTTTTCTTATGTCGTATTCCGGGTGTGTTTAGTACCAAGCGGTAATAAAACCTTTATCCAAGCCCAAATGGCTCTTAACGGTTTTTGTCTGCTTGGGTTTAGTCTCTTTGTTAGAAGCCACCTTTGGCTTCTGGTTTGTTTTAGGCTTTTTCATGCGTATGTTCATTCTTCTGACGGGTAAAAAACTAAAGGGTCACATTTTTTAAAAAAAATAATTTATCAGAAGCGTTGCAAATATAAATAGCAAAAACCAATTTGTCAAATTATTTTGTGAATTGTGACATAACACCTGAATCAAAAACATCAAAACAACAGTATACGCTGCCTTCTCCCTTAAGAATTTTCTATTTTAGATCGAAATACACCATCAATGGCGAAAGCAAAAAAAGTGTACGTCTGCTCCGAATGCGGGGAAGACTCCCCGAAATGGGTGGGCAAGTGTCCCTCCTGTGGAGAATGGAACACCTATAAAGAGCATTTTCTTGCAAAAAAGGAAACCCTATCCGACCGCAGAAGCGTTCAAAAAACATCCTCTTCCGGGAAGGAACGACCAAAACCTACCATCCTTCAAGACATCAAGGCAGGAAACACACAACGCGTATCCACCCCTGACGGAGAGCTCAACCGTGTCCTTGGGGGAGGTATCGTAAACGGATCCATCATCCTGATCGGCGGGCAACCCGGAATCGGAAAATCCACCCTCCTTCTTCAACTCGCTATACAACTGCCTATCAAGATTTTATATGTATCAGGGGAAGAATCGGAGGAGCAAATAAAAATGCGTGCAGACAGAATAGGAAACCCTGCATCGGAGTGCTATATACTTACGGAAACCGCAGTTGACAAAATCCTAAACCACTCGGATAATATCGAACCGGATCTTATCGTAATAGACTCCATCCAAACCCTTTCGTCCCCCTTGGTGGAATCCGCGCCGGGGAGCATTTCCCAAGTACGGGAATGCGCCAACGAACTACAGCGTTACGCCAAGGAGACTGACACGCCCGTTTTCCTCATAGGGCATATAAATAAGGAAGGCGCCATAGCGGGTCCTAAACTTTTGGAACACCTCGTAGATGTAGTGTTGCAATTCGAAGGAGACCGAAATCATAGTTACAGAATTTTACGCACCGTAAAAAACCGTTTTGGCTCCACCAATGAGCTAGGAATATATGAAATGCAGGCGGACGGGCTCCGTGAAGTACCTAATCCGAGCGAGCTTCTCCTGTCACAACATCAAGAAATTTTGTCCGGTTCAGGTGTTGCCGCCACTATGGAAGGAATGCGGCCTATGCTGCTTGAAACCCAAGCACTTGTAAGCACCGCCGTTTACGGGACGCCTCAAAGATCCGCTACGGGTTTTGATTTACGCCGTTTAAGCATGTTGCTTGCCGTTTTAGAAAAACGCTGCGGTATTCATTTCGGGGCGAATGATGTATTCTTAAACATTGCCGGCGGAATAAAATCGGATGACCCCGCCTTGGACTTACCCATCGTTGCCGCCTTGATTTCCTCCTTGGAGGATATTGCTATTCCAAGGGATTGCTGTTTTGCGGGGGAAATCGGTCTTTCCGGGGAAATCCGTGCGGTAAACCGTATCGATAAGCGGATTCAGGAGGCAAACAGGCTTGGATTTAAAAAGATTTTCATTTCCAAATACAACATGAAGGGATTGAACGTTGAAGAATACGACATAGAAATTCAAATCCTCGCCAAAGTTGATGAATTGTACGAGGCACTTTTTCGGTAGTTTTGCTGCATGAAAGGCATTTTCAAATATTTATCGGTCATTCTCATTGCTTCCTTCTTGTACAGTTGCGCCAATCCGGTTGCGCCACAAGGAGGACCAAGGGATCAGGTTCCACCGGAAACCATCCCGGAGGAATCCACCGCTAACCCTAGCACCAATTTCTCACCGGGAACGGTAGAGCTTACTTTTAATGAGTGGGTGGTACTACAAGATGCCTTTAATCAAGTAGTGGTTTCACCTCCCCTAGAATTCCGCCCTGAGGTCAAGCTCAAGAAAAGGACGGTCATCGTGGAATTTGATGAAAACGAGCAACTCAAGGAAAATACCACGTACATCATAAATTTCGGGGATGCGGTAAAGGATCTTCATGAAGGAAATATCCCGCCGAATCTTCGTTTCGTCTTTTCTACCGGCGACAATCTTGATTCCTTGACCACTCAAGGAATCGTCCTTGACGCTGATACCGGCGAACCGGCGAAGAAAGTATTGGTCATGCTGTACGAAAGTGTTGCCGATACGGTCGTACGGACAGAGCGGCCCTATTATTTCGCCAAGACGGATGATTCCGGGAATTTCCAAATGGAGTACCTTAAGGCGGGTCAATACAAGGTCTTCGCTTTGGAGGACGCTAATTTCAACTATCTCTTTGACCTTTCCTCGGAGCGTATCGCCTTTCAGGACGAATTGGTTACGGTGACCGATAGTAGTTCAAGCCCCATTCGTTTATTGATGTTTACCGAGGAACAAGACATGGTAATTACGGATGATCGTACCCGGAATTTCGGTGCCGCTAAATTCGTATTTAATAAAAAACCGGACAGGATTGAAATCCAAGGGGAAGACGGGTTCAACAATCCCATCCTTTCCGAGGTAAAAGGCGATACCCTCTTGGTTTGGTATACGGATACAAGTTCATCAGCCGAAAGGCAAATTATACTTTTCTCGGACCAAGAGGAATTCAGGGACACCTTGGGCTTTAAAATCCCGTCCAAACAGCAGCGCCCAATCCCTAAACTCACCACAGCCGTAAAAACCAAGGAGATAAAAAACGGGGATTCCTTGGTAATGGAATTCGATTCGCCCCTTCTTGCCTTTGACACCTCTTTTTTGGACATCAAGGAAGACTCCTTGGATTTCCAAGGAACGGTAAGCCTTGAAAGGGATGCCAAAGAATTCCGGAAAATGACCATTCGGTTTGAAGGAAAGGTAGGCTCGACCTATACGCTCACCTTCAAACCGGAAGCCGTACAAGATATTTTCGGGAATAATATTGATACGACGATACAAGTCGTCAAATTCTTATCGGAAGAAGAATTCGGGACATTAAATTTAAAGGTCAGCCTTCCGGACACGCTTCTTCAAACCAATTACGTGATTTCGGTTTTGGATCCCGGGAATACCGTTATGGAAACCGTTTCCGTACAGGACACCGTTTTCCGTGCCACCTATTCCGGTGTGTCACCGGGTAGGTATTCCGTTAGAATCATCGAGGACGAAAACGGTAACGGAAGAAAGGATTCCGGTGTTTATGATCTCGGCAAACAGCCGGAACGGATTTTCGAAAAAACACTTCCTGAGCTCAGAAAGAATTGGGAATTGGAAACGGAGGTCAAAGTTGAGTTTTAAAAACTACTTATTGCTTTATTTCCACCGGGTATTTCATATCCTTGAATTCAGGCGTACCGTTACATTGCACCTTAGCACCTTCCTCCGTGATGATGCCTTCCCATTGTTCCCCGCAGTCATTGTTAAGGGAGGCGAATTCCCCTAGAATGAGTTTTGCCCCTTTCTTCAAGGTAATCCTTGCCCCTGCGGGTAAACCTACCCTACAATTTATCTCCAAGGTTACTCCCTTGCCAATGGTTAAATGACCATATAAGTCCTTGGAACCGTTCCAAACTTCGTCTTGTGTCAAATAAATACTTTTGGACTTATCCAATTCGCACCAATCCTTGACGATAAAACGACGCTGCATGGAACCTTGGGTAGAGAAAAACTTATGGATAATCCCGATTTGGCACGGAGACCAAGCGTTCATGTGGATATTGTAATCCATGACGTTATTGGAAATGACATCGCATGGTGGACTGCCTACATTAAAGCAATTCGCGTGCGGCGGGGTATCATCGCAGCGGTCGTTGGCTACCCAAGAGTGTGCAAGCCCCAAGGAGTGCCCGATTTCATGGTTGAGGAGTTTTTGGGTATGCCATTCCCTGAAGTAAAAGGGTTTTTGTCCGGGGCCCGCCAAGTTCTGTTCATACATTCTCCACCAGCCCATTACCTTTACCCAAGAGCCCATGGAAACCCCTCGGTCACCGCCTTTGTAGGTAGGTGATTTAAGGCTATCCAAATGATCCGTTAGTACGAAGACATTCAGTACATCATCTTTTTGAACCCCGTGCTTCTTGAATATTTTTCGGTCAAATACATTTCCGTCAGGACCTCGATTAATCATATAATACATATCATCATCACGGTGGAAATATATCCCGTCATCCCCCGGGCGGGAAGGGTCAGGCGAAAGAACATATTGGTACCGGGTAGGAAGAACATCCATGTTATTCCCCTTGGGTAAGTTCATTTTCTTGTTCCCCTTCAACAATGTTTCATTTGCCTGCCTAAGCAACTCATTAATGTACTTCTTGCCGATATCCTCCGGAAAATTCCCTTTCCCGTTCCTGTCCTGCATAATGTGGAAATTCACCTTTACGTATCGCATGGGCGTATATTCCAACTTTGCCGTATCCGGTACATAATGCATCGCATCAGAGCAAGGCGCTACCGGTCTACCGATTAGGGGCTCGGACTCTACTTGTTCCACAAAGCTTCCTTTCTTATTACAAGCGCCTAGAAGTAAGCAAAAAAAAGGTAAGGCAAGGAGTAAATGTCTCATCTTGAAATGGATTTGGAAGGTTAAAGATGGGGGATGGCGGTTTAAATTCGAAATGGGGACTAATTTTTCAAGGCTAAATCTTGGCTCCGGTAGGCAATCATGTTGCTATCTCAGCTTAATGCATTTAACTAAAAATCAATATGTTAGATATTAGACACTAGACATTAGACTCCGTTCAGTTACATTAGTAAACAACTGTCTAATGTCTAACATCTAGCGTCTAACGTCT
>JAHDDF010000831.1 GCA_020629475.1 Saprospiraceae bacterium | reverse complement strand
AGAATGTTTTTGAAATTTTGGGATTAAAAATGACCCTCGTCAAAAAAAATTCCGAATTCCCAATAACTTGGAAATTCGGAATTTTTTCCTTTCGGATATCTAAACCAATAGCGTTTACTCTATCGTTATGGATTCACATAGGGAGTAGCCTTGCGGGCATTCCGGCGTTTCGTATCCTACGCATACTTGATACGTTCCGGTTTGGTCTAATACATACTCGAGAATAAGTCCCCCGCTTACAAGCTGGCCGTCAACGAACCATTCTACTATCCAGGATTCAATGTTTGATTCCTCGATAAAAGCCGCTTCGTAAAGCCCAAGTTCTTCGTTAAAAGATATTTCCATTTCAGGACAGCCTTCCACGGGGTCGGGATCATTTCCGTTATCCTCCACCGTAATGGTTTGGCACACGGAGAAACCCCACGGGCATTCCGCCGTTTCGTAAGCCGCGCAAACCTCGTAGGTTCCCGCTTGGGTAAAAGTATAGTCCAAAACGTATCCTACGGAAACCACCTCGTTATTTACGAACCATTCCACATAATCCGGAACGGTAGTGGGTTCCCCGGGAAATATTACGTTAAACTGGTGGGTATTTTCCCCTTGAACGTAAACCAATTCCATCTCGGGACAATCATCGGACGGATCAGGCTCGTTTCCGCCGCCTTCCACCGTAATGGTTTCGCATAGGGAGTATCCCTGAGGACATTCCGGCGTTTCGTAGCCGACGCAAACCTCATACGTTCCGGCTTGATCCAATACATAATCAAGGATAAGGCCTCCGCTTACGAGTTGGCCGTCAACCAACCACTCTACCAACCAAGAATCAATGTTAGATTCCTCGATAAAGGCCGCTTCGTAAAGCCCAAGTTCATCGTTAAAAGATATTTCCATTTCAGGACAATCCGTTGTGGTTTGATTGCTTTCCTCTTCGCAAGAAAAACACATGATTGATAAACCGGCTATGAAAAGCCCTTTTAAAAACATTGAATATTTCATCGTTCTAATTTTTAGATTAATAAATGATATAGGTATAGTGTAGCTCATATTGCAAAGCTTATTTTAAAATCAAACTTGT
>JAHDDF010000830.1 GCA_020629475.1 Saprospiraceae bacterium | reverse complement strand
AAGATGTAAGAAAAGTAGCCGGCTAACAAGAACCTTAATCTTCTTTCTTTATTCCTTCAACGATTACGGATAGCCCGATGTTGTAGCCCGTTATTCCTTCACATATCTTGAACAAGGGGACCAAGGAATTGTAGAGCTTCATTTGGGAGGTGGAAATGATCTTTTTCTTCAATACGGAGCCACTTAGGAACCACCCGGGAATGCCTGCCATGTTGAAGAATTGAGAATGCTTGGGTTCTAATCCCGCATCCTTGAAACACTTGACGAGCATGGGTTTGGAATAGCGGCGATAATGCTCCAAACTCTTGTCGAATTCATTATACAACCACTGGTGCGCCGGGACGAGGATAACCATCCTACCGCCCGGTTTGAGAAGTTTTGCCATGTTTTCCAAGGCAAGGGTATCATCCTCGATGTGTTCCACAACGTTCAGGGCAAAAATACCGTCGAATTTCCCGAAATACTCCTTGAAACGGGTATCGAAATTAGGTGCCACGGCATCTAGGGACATGATATCTTTTACGATGCTTTCCCCTTCGAAACGATGGCGTAAATAGTTGAGGTAATTTTCACGTATATCAGAAAGGGTGATGCTTTTACCATCGCGGATAAAGTACTCGGAAATGTTTCCTATCCCGCTTCCGATCTCCAGTATTTCCCCTTGTAGGTTTTTGGAAATGGTATCATACATCCATTCATTGAAAGCCGGTGCGGCGGAAATAGACTCCAAGGTTTCCAACCCCTCGAGATCGAATTCCTTAAACGTAAATTGCCTGCCGGTTTCATTCATCTTAAGCTGGATTACTTTCTGGAAAATACGTTGTATTTAATAATACAATAGATGGCGCGAAAGCCATCCCGCCAACCAATTTTCTTGCCTTCCTCGTAAGACCTTCCGTAATAAGAAATCCCCACCTCGTAAATCCGCACATCCTTGATGCGGCTGATTTTAGCGGTCACCTCCGGCTCGAAACCAAAGCGGTTTTCCTTGAGGTTAAGTCCTTTTACCATATCGGTACGGAATAGCTTGTAGCAGGTTTCCATGTCCGTAAGGTTTAAGTTGGTAAACATATTGG
>JAHDDF010000829.1 GCA_020629475.1 Saprospiraceae bacterium | reverse complement strand
ACATGATTAGAAGGACTACCCACATACCTAGGATTAGGATAGGGAGAATATAGTCCAGTATTATGGTTAATCAAAAGTACAATAAGGGGTAAGGCGGCAAATGAAAGGGCATAAATGATAATGTCCGTCATTTTTATACCGGTACCCTTTGTCGGAGGACCTACTCCAGCTTCAGGATCGCCGGTTTCCGGAGCAGCTTGCTCAGTCGCTAGCTGTGAATCAATCAGGTTGTCGTCTTCGAATACATTAGGTACACCGTCGGAATCTGCAGGGTCCTCGTCCGGAAGTGTACCCGGAGGAAGTCCTTTGTCACCCAAGGCGCCGCTGGAGGAAGCGATATAGAATACAATTAATCCGATTGCCATTCCGATTCCCGCGATGCTAAATCCGTAATGCCAACCATATGTTTCCCCAATGGCTCCACAGGTGAGCGGTGTAAGGAACGCACCGATATTGATACCCATGTAGAATATGGTAAATGCACCGTCACGACGTGGATCCTTCAAGCCATAGAACTTACCGATTAAACTAGAGATATTCGGTTTAAAGAAACCGTTACCCAAAATCAACAAGGCTAGAGCTGCCAAGAAAATGGTATGGTTCTCGAATGCCATGGCAAAGTGACCCAATGCCATCAGGATCGCACCCCACATGATTGCCTTTCGGTAACCAAGGAATTTTTCAGCTAGGTAACCTCCTAAAAGCGGGGTGGCGTATACCATAGCTCCGTAGGATGCGTAAATACCATATGCTTTTTCTTCCGGGAACCCAAACCCTCCGTCCGAAATTTCGGCAACCATATAAAGCATCAATAGTGCCCGCATTCCATAGTAGGAAAATCGCTCCCACAGCTCTGTGAAAAAGAGATAAAATAAAGCTCTAGGGTGTACTTTCCGCTGCGTAAGGATCACGAATGCCGTCCAGGCAATACAGAAGACCCATGCAACCACCATTATTCCTATTGGACCCATAAATCCGATTGATTTTTATGTTTGTAATAATTTGAAGCCCATCCTTAGGGGGATAGGAAAAGCCAAAATAGTAATATTCGTTAACATGAAGGTTACTTGAAAGGATT
>JAHDDF010000828.1 GCA_020629475.1 Saprospiraceae bacterium | reverse complement strand
TTACCTAAATATTCAATCCTTGGGGCAAGGTATTTATTTTGTTAGGATTGAAGATATGGGGAAGGTTTACCTAAGGCGGTTCGTGAAGGAGTAGCATGCTCAACTTTCCGGTTCGTGAATTCGTTTTAATTAAAACGTTATCGACATGAAGGAACCGGAATACAAATGTGTTTCTTGTGATTTTTATGATCAACTGGAAATCCACGCCACCTTTCGCCATCAGTTATCCGCCGTGATAAAAGAGGGTGAAGGGACCGTGGAGACGGAATTCGTGATTAAAACTTTAATCACCCGGAACAAGGAGGAATTTTTGGTGACCGATAATGGTGAGGAAATTCGTTTGGATAGGATTGTTTCTTTAACCCAAAAGGAAAATCCTTAAGCCATGGACTTAAATCAAGTCACCGTTCCTTCTTCAGACCTTCATGCTTCCGCTGAGTTTTATCAAAAATTAGGGCTGACTCTTATCGTGGATTCTATTCCTAGGTATGCCCGTTTTGAGTGCCCTGATGGTCAATCCACCTTCTCTCTTCACCATTCCGATAATGTAGCGCAAGGTGAAGGGATTTGGCTTTACTTCGAGGAAGAACATCTTGATAAAAAGGTAAGCGAACTTCAGGCGAAAGGGCTTGTTTTCGAGAATTTACCCGAGGACCAACCTTGGCTTTGGCGGGAGGCACGGCTGCGTGATCCGGATGGTCATTTAATTATTTTGTTCAAGGCGGGGGAGAATCGGAGGAATCCGCCTTGGCGGGTGGGGTGATTGATTTTGTTTTACTGTTTCATGTAATTGAAGGATGTCGAAATTCGGGCGGAAGGAAGGGACATAAAGGTTTTAAACCGGTTCAAAGAATAACGAAAAGTCTATTGTCTCGGGCTATACCCGAGATACTATGCGCGGTATTTTCTTACATTTTGAACAAATAAGACCTTTGTTATTTTAAATTGAAGCATATTTTTTGGATGCCATGAATTGACTTTGATAAAGGGCGTAAGGCATCGCGGGCACAGCCCGAGACGATAGGGTTTCATGTTTTTTATAGCTGTGTTACCGTATTCGTTTTTAATAGTTTCAATAT